>NZ_JAGPXJ010000078.1:0-36887 GCF_018070605.1 Streptomyces sp. B15 | reverse complement strand
GTCCACGACCAGACTCGCACCGTCCTGCTCGGCCCCACGCTGATCGACCACGTCACCACCGATATGAGCTGCTACCGGGACGAGATCTTCGGGCCGGTCCTGTCCGTCCTGCGGGCGGACTCCTACGACGAGGCCCTCGAACTGATCAACACGAACCCCTACGGCAACGGAACCGCGATCTTCACCAACGACGGCGGCGCCGCCCGGCGCTTCCAGAACGAGGTCGAGGTCGGCATGGTCGGCATCAATGTGCCGATCCCCGTGCCGATGGCCTACTACAGCTTCGGCGGCTGGAAGAGCTCGCTGTTCGGCGACACCCACGCACACGGCACCGAGGGCGTGCACTTCTTCACCCGCGGCAAGGTCGTCACCTCCCGCTGGCGGGCCCCCAGTCAGGGCGGCCTCAACCTCGGCTTCCCGCAGACGGCCTGAACGGAGCCACGGTATGACACTCCCGCCGAGCGCACCCGACGCCCGGGCCACCGCCCGGACCTACGAGCTCGACCGCCGCCACGTCTTCCACTCCTGGTCGGCCCAGGCCGAACTGGACCCGATGGTCATCACCCGCGCCGAGGGCTGCTACGTGTGGGACGGCGAGGGCAACCGGCTGCTCGACTTCTCCTCCCAACTGGTCAACACCAACATCGGTCACCAGCACCCGTACGTCGTGGAAGCCATCGCCCACCAGGCCCGCACCCTGGCCACCGTCGCCCCGCAGCACGCCAACGACCAGCGCTCCCAAGCCGCCCGGCTGATCTGCGAACGCGCTCCGGGCGACCTCGACCGGGTCTTCTTCACCAACGGCGGCGCGGACGCCAACGAGCACGCCGTGCGGATGGCCCGGCTGACCACCGGCCGCCCCAAGGTCCTGTCCCGCTACCGCTCCTACCACGGCGGAACCCAGACCGCGATCAACCTGACCGGAGACCCGCGCCGCTGGCCCAACGACAACGGGGACTCCGGCGTCGTCCACTTCTTCGGCCCGTATCTGTACCGCAGCCACTTCGACGCGGCGACCGAGGCGGAGGAGTGCCGGCGTGCGCTGGCACATCTGGAGCAGGTCGTCGAGCTGGAGGGCCCGCAGACCGTCGCGGCGATCCTGCTGGAGGCCGTCCCCGGCACCGCCGGGATCATGCTGCCCCCGCCGGGCTACCTCGCGGGCGTGCGGGAGCTGTGCGACAAGTACGGCATCGTGTTCATCGTCGACGAGGTGATGACCGGGTTCGGCCGCACCGGCGCCTGGTTCGTCTGCGACGACGAAGGGGTCGTCCCCGACCTGCTGACCTTCGCCAAGGGCGTCAACTCCGGCTATGTACCGCTCGGCGGCGTCGTCCTGGGCGACCGGATCGCCGACCACTTCGCGCACCGCCCCTATCCGGGCGGGCTCACCTATTCAGGGCACCCCCTGGCGTGCGCGGCAGCCGCTGCGGCCATCACCGTCATGGAACGCGACGGCATCGTCGACAACGCCCGGCGCATCGGCACCGAGGTGATCGGCCCCGAACTCGCCCGGCTCGCGCGGGAGCACCCCAGTGTGGGAGAGGTCCGCGGGCGCGGCGTCTTCTGGGCCGTCGAACTGGTCACCGACCGCAACACCCGTCAGCCCGTGGCGCCGAGCGGGGGCAGCAGCCCGGTGATGGCCGAGGCCGTCCGTACGGCGAAGAAGCTGGGACTGCTGCCCTTCACCAACTCCAACCGCATCCATCTCGTGCCGCCGTGCACCATCACCGAGTCCGAGGCCCGCGAGGGGCTGGGCATCCTCGACGAGGTCCTCAGCCGGGTGGACGCCCTCGTCCAGGGGACGCGAGAGGACTCCGCCCGCTAGAACCCCGGACGCCTTGTGGCGTTCCCCGATGCTCCCGCGTCCCCTCCGGGATCACTGGGCGGCCGACTGTCACCACTTCAGGGCGGTCACCGTGAACAGGCCGCCGCACACCCGCGGCTGGTCGCTCTCGGCGACCAGGGCCTTCCCGCTGCCCGGCGGGTAGACCCTGAGGGAGTGCGGCGTCGTCCAGCAGGAGCCGTCGCCGGTGCCGTCGTCGCCGCCCTCGTCGGCGGTGTGGAGCGTCGCATGCGCCCGGGTGAGGGGCTGCAGGGTGACGGTCTCGCCGGCGCGGCCCTCAGGGGCGGCGGCCTCGCCGATGGTGTCGCCGTCCTCGTCGGCCAAGAACACCCGGGGATGGCCGTTGAGCAGGCATGCGCTGTCCGTCTTGTTCTTCAACGTCAGGTCGTAGTCCTGGCCGTCCGCCGTGCCCCGGCTGTGCTCGACGGCCATGGTCAGATCCGCGGCGGCACACCGCGGTGTGCCGCCGGCGTCGGCGTTCTTCTTGTCGTCCGGCGAAGCGGACGGGGACGCTTCACGGGCGCCCGACGCCTGCGCGCCCGAGCCGTCGTCCGAACCGTCGTCGCCGCTGCTGCACGCGGCGGTCGCCGCGAGCAGCACTGCCGCGCCCACGGCTGCCGTCCGCCGTCGCCACGACAGAGCGGCTGCGCTGCCGGCCCCGTCCGTGGCGATGGTTTGTCTCCGAGTCATGATCGGCGCTTGCCCCGAACCACACCCCGCCATACCTGCCGGTGCGGGGGTTGTCGGGGCGCGCGTCTCCATCTCTGGTCAGAGGCGACGATCGCCCTGCGGCCGGATGCTCCGGGCGTTTCGGCAGCCATAGCCTGAAGCACATCATGGAACGAACCGACGACCGGTTCATCCCGGTCCTGCTGCTGGGTGCCGGCACCGTCAAATCCCATGTGAACGCCCTGCTGCGCAAGCTCGAACTGCGCGACCGGGTGCAGGCGACCATTCTCGCGTACGACCTGGGCCTGGCCCGTGCCAACCCACCGTGGGTGCACGGCTGACGCCCCGGGCCCCAATGCGCCCCGCGGCCGTCGACGCGCTGTACGCGGTCGATCGGCCGCGCTCCGTGCCGCGACCCTGCCCCGCTCTGCCCCGCGACTCACACAAGGAGCCCACTGCCATGGCCGACTCCGACTCCGCCCCCTCCGCCCTGCGTACCGTCCGCGAGGCACTTAGCAGCCTTGCGGCCCGCGTCTACCTCGCCGGGTGCGCGATTCTGCTCGTCTGGGCCGTGGTGGTGAGCCAGGCCGAAGAACCCGACGCGTCTTTCGCCGGGGTGGTGCCCGTGTTCGCCACCGCACCGGCGAGCCTGATCCTGCTCGTCCTGCCGGACCATCCGTCCATGGTCTTCGTCGCCGTGGGCCTCGGTGCCCTGGTGAACGCCGTACTCATCGGCTGGTGCGCCCGCGCCCTGCGCCGGGGCCGCACCGGCTCCGGGCCTACGGGCTGAGAGAGGGTACGCGCCGGGTGGGACCGTGCGCGCGGGACGAGTGGAAGGTCACCGGTTTCCACCACCGACCGCTCGGCCCCTGGCGGCGGGCCCTGTCCCGACAGGTTCGTCAGGCAGGCAGAACGTCTACGACGGCGGCGGTCACTTCGGGCGCGTCGGGCTCGGTGCGGGGGTCGAAACGGGCGGCGACCCTGCCGTCCGGAGCGACGAGGAACTTCTCGAAGTTCCAGCGGACGTCGCCGGAGTGGCCCTCGGCGTCCGGGGTGGTGACCAGGGCGGCATAGAGGGGGTGCCGGCGCTCGCCGTTGACGTCGATCTTCTCGGTCAGGGGGAAGGTGACGCCGTAGGTCGCCGAGCAGAAGGCAGCGATCTCCTCCGCGGTGCCCGGCTCCTGCTCCATGAACTGGTTGCAGGGGACGCCCAGGACGGTGAAGCCGCGCGGGGCGTACTGCTCGTGGAGCTTCTCCAGGGCCGCGTACTGCGGGGTCAGTCCGCACCGGGAGGCGACGTTGACGACGAGGACGGCCTTGCCGCGGTACTGGGCGAGGTTCGCCGGGCCGCCGCCGAGGGCGTCGATCTCCACATCGTGGATGGACATGCGGACTCCTTGGGTTGGTCGTCGATGCCTCTTGGACCTGACGCAGGGTAGTGCGTCGGCACGCCGCGCCGTCCGGCGGCCCGACTGCCCTCGGCCACCCGCCGTCACGGAAGGTGCGCGGACGGACGCTCCCGGGGGTGACAGGTGGGGGTCCGGCGTTTATCCGGCGGGTTCCGGGGGGACCGGGTGGGGCGAGCAACGCCTGGACGCCCCACTCGGATGCTCTGATCCTCGCCTTGCCCGCGGTCCAGGGACGCTGGAGCGCCGGTCGGGTGCGAGGGGATGTGAGGGGAAGGGCGAATGCGCCATCGCAGCACCGCAGGAATGGTCGGCCTGCTCCCCTGGGAGAGCACATGAGCTCCGAAAACGGCTCGAATCGCGGTGACGGCACGGAGCCGGAGCAGCACCTTCCGGAGAGTGCCGTCGAGCGGTCCGCGATGCTGGGCGCGCTCATCAGCGCGAGCCACCTCTCGACCCTGGAGGATCTTCCGCGGCAGCTGAGCGAACAGGCCGCCCGCGTCGGACTGACCGATGTGGTGATCTACCTGGTCGATCTGCAGCAGGACCTGCTGGCGCCGCTGACCCCTCATCCGCCGCCGGCCGGTGGCGACGGCCTGCGGCCGGGGGAGATCAGGGTCGAGGGAACCGTCGCGGGGCGGGCGTTCCAGCACGGCGAGGTCCTTCCCGCCTCGCCTGCCGACCACGACCACTGGTGGGTTCCCCTGGTGGACGGCACCGACCGGCTGGGGGTCCTCTACATCACCGCGCCCGACGCCGACGCGGCCGCCCAGGTGGATATGCGTCGGCTGGCCGGTCTGGTGGCCTTGCTGGTGGTCAGCAAGCGGGGGCTGAGTGATTCCTACAGTCGGCTGGTACGCCGCCGGCGGATGGACGTGGCGACCGAGATGGAGTGGCGCCTCATGCCGGCCCGCACGTTCGCGACCGACAGCCTGATGATCAGTGCGCTGATGGAGCCCGCCTACGAAGTCTGCGGAGACGTCTACGACTACGCCTTCGACGGCCGGATCGCCCACCTGGCCATCTTCGACGCGATGGGGCACGACACCGCGGCCGGTCTGACCGCCAATCTCGCGCTCTCGACCGCGCGCAACGCACGCCGGGAGGGGGCCGATCTCGTCCGTACCGCAGTGGCCATCGAACAGATCCTGTCGGAGGAGTTCTCCGGGGACCGCTTCGTCACCGGAGTGCTGGCGGACCTGGATGTGACCACCGGAATGCTGCAGTGGCTGTGCTGCGGGCACCCGCCACCCGCGGTCGTGCGCGGGCACGGCATCGTCCATCTGGAGTGCTCACCGGCTCCGCCGATGGGGGCGGGACTGGGCATTCCCGGGAACCTGTGCCGGAAAGAGCTGGAGCCCGGCGACCGCCTGCTGCTGTACACCGACGGCATCACCGAGGCCCGCAGCCCCTCGGGGGAGGAGTTCGGGCTGGGGCGCTTCGTCGACTTCCTCGTCCGCCACCAGGCCGACGAGCTACCGGTTCCCGAGACCCTGCGCCGACTCATCCGGCACCATCTCGAATACCACGAGGGGCGGTTGAACGACGACGCGACCGTCCTGCTGGCGGAGTGGCAAGGACCCTCCGGCCTCGCGCTCGGCGAGGTGAAGGACCTGGCAGGCGTTCCCGATGTCGCGGATGTCGACGGCCTCGACGCCTAACACGACCGGTGGTGTGTCCGCGGACGCCCCCGAGGTCGCCGGACGCGCTCCTGCTTGCCGGAACAGCAAAGAACTTTGCCATTTCGTTCCGGTGGGTCGCACAGTGGCGACATGACTGAGAGCAACGAACGAGACGTCGCCGAGATGGATGTGGTGGTGGTCGGGGGAGGTGCGGCAGGCCTCTCGGCCGCTTCGACCCTGGCCCGAGCCCGACGGTCGGTGGCGGTGATCGATTCCGGAGAGCCCCGCAACGCCCCTGCCGCCGGGGTGCACGGCTATCTGTCCCGGGACGGCCTGCCGCCCGGAGAGCTGCTGCGGGTGGGCAGGGAAGAGGTCGCCGGTTACGGCGGACGCATCGTGACCGACCGGGTCACCGGCGCCCGGCGTACCGGCGAACGCTTCGTCGTGGACACGGACAGCGGCCGAAGCTTCGGCGCGCGGAGGCTGCTGGTGACCACCGGACTGGTCGACGAGCTGCCCGACGTCCCGGGGCTGCGCGAGCGGTGGGGCCGCGATGTGCTGCACTGCCCGTACTGCCACGGCTGGGAGGTGCGCGACGCGCCGATCGGCGTGCTGGCGACCGGTCCGTGGTCGGTGCACCAGGCGCTGCTGTTCCGGCAGTGGTCGCCCGAGGTGACCTTCTTCCTGCACACCGCGGGCGACCCGACCGAGGAGCAGTGGGAGCAGCTGGCCGCACGCGGTATCGCCGTGGTCGAGGGTGAGGTCGTCGGGCTCGACGTGGCCGGCGACCGCCTCGCCGGTGTCCGCCTCGCCTCGGGCACGCGGGTGCCGGCGCGGGCTTTGGCGGTGGTACCCCGGTTCGTGGCGCGCAGCGCGGTGCTCACGGATCTCGGCCTGGCGAGCCAGGAGCACCCCCAGGGCGTGGCGAGCTTCGTGGAGACCGACGCGAGCGGCTTCACCGGCCTCGCGGGAGTGTGGGCAGCGGGCAATGTCACCGACCCCACGGCCGGGGTCGCGGTGGCAGTGGCCTCCGGGATGCAGGCCGCAGCGGCGATCAACGCCGACCTGGTGGCCGCCGATACCGCGGCGGCGGTGGCCCGGCGTACGGCACCACCCACCCGGCAGGCGTTCAGCCCGGCCGTGGAAGCCGCCAACTGTGCGCGCGTGCTCGGCGACCGCCGCCACGGGATCGCGTCCGTCGTCGGCGCCGCACGCCGCCCGCGGGACTGATCGTCCGTTCCCGGTCACGTACGTGCGGCGGCGTCGCCGCTGTGGCGTGGGGCCCGGACATCCAGGCGCGCGACGCGGGGGGCGGCGCGCGCCGTCGACCTCACCGGGGCCACGCTCCCGGTGAGGCTCGGCTCAGGAGGAGGCGGCGGTGGTCTCCGGGGCGGCTTGCGGGGGCGCGGCCGGGGTGGTGGTCAGGATGGTGCGCTCCGGTATGTGGGCCGTGTCGCCGCGGGCCAGCAGCCAGTACGCGGCGGCGGGGACGGCCAGTCCGACGAGCCAGGAGATGTCGGCTCCGCCGAGCGGATCGACCAGCGGGCCGGTGTAGAAGTGGGTCGCGAGGAAGGGGAACTGGGCGGCGAGGCCGACCGCGTAGACGATGAGGGCCTTCCACCGCCAGGCGCCGTACCGTCCCCGCGGATCGCTGAGGGCCGGGAGGTCGTAGCGCTCCTTGGCGATGAGGTAGTAGTCGACGAGGTTGATGGCCGACCACGGGGTGAAAGCGGTGAGCAGGAAGAGCAGGAAGTCCTTGAAGGAGGTCAGGAAGCTGTCCTTCCCGGCCAGCGCCACGGCTGTGCCGAGGACCATGATGGCTGCGATGTAGCCGGCCCGGGCCCGCGGCCCCAGCTCGCGCCGGCCCCGGAAGCCGCTGACGCCGGTCACCATCGACATGAAGCCGCCGTAGGTGTTGAGCACATTGATGGTCAGCTTGCCCAGGGCGATGACGAAGTAGAGGAACGAGGCCATCAGTCCGGCTCCGCCCAGGCCGACGACATAGCTCACCTCGTGACCCACGAACGCCGGGCCGGCCGCCGCCGCTGCCAGTGCTCCGAAGGTCATGGACCACTGCGAGCCCAGCACCGAGCCGCCGAGCGTCCACCAGAACGTGGCGCGGGCCGAGGTGGAGCGCGGCAGGTAGCGCGAGTAGTCGGCGACGTACGGGCCGAAGGCCAGCTGCCAGGAGGCGGACAGTGAGACCGCCAGCAGGAAGATCGGGAAGGAGAAGGAGCGCTCGGCGAGCAGGTCGGCCAGGTCCGCGCGCTCCAGCAGCCGGAAGCCGAGGTAGACGAAGGCGAGTGCGCACACCACGCTCGCCACTCTGCCCAGGGCGTGGATCACCCGGTAGCCGACGGCGGCGGCCACGGCTGTGATGAGCGCGAACAGCACGATGCCGGGGGTCTCGCCGAGGTGGGTCAGTTCTCCGACCGCCTGGCCGGCCAGCACGCTGCCGCTGGCGAAGAAGCCGATGTACATCACGATGACGAGCGCCAGCGGCACCACGGCGCCCCGCACTCCGAACTGGGCCCGGCTGGAGATCATCTGCGGCAGGCCCAGCCGCGGGCCCTGCGCGGAGTGCAGCGCCATCACCCCTCCGCCGAGCAGGTTGCCGAGCAGCAGGCCCAGTACCGCCCAGAAGGCCGGGGCGCCGAAGACGACGGCGAGAGCGCCTGTCACCACGGCCGTGATCTGGAGATTGGCGCCCAACCAGAGAGTGAACTGGCTGAACGCTCTGCCGTGTCGCTCCGAGTCCGGGACCACGTCGATCGAGCGACGTTCCACCATTCCGGCCATTCCGCTGCACCTTCTTTCGCGCACACCCGGTTCCGCATCTCTGCATGGGTGTATTCATGCTGGGGTCCGGATGAATGGCCGTCAATACATCGGTGTGAATCTTGCGTAACAGCGGTCCCGTGACCGCACCGGGAACCTCCCCCGGAGGGGACCGGAGCGGCACCGGGGAGGCACCGGTACGGCAGCTGGGCACCCGGTGCGCCCGCCCTGCCGCCGAGGTGGGCCCGCGTACACTGACCGGCATCGGCCACGGGAGTTCGTCGGGGAGGGACCATGCAGCCGGGCTCGGCGGGCCTGTCCCCGCGTCGTTCCGCGTTCGCGGTGCTCGCTCTCGTCTGGGGCGCGCTGCTGCTCCTGGTGGGCACGGTGCCGTCGGTCCCCACGCACGAAGGCGGCTCGCCCACCGTGACCGTGGCGACGGACCGGGGGCCGTACCAAGGCGCCGGGACACGGTCGTCCACTCTCCGCTCCGACACCCGGCCGAAGGCCGTGGCGCACGGAGCCATGGCGACGGCCCCCCACGAGGCACGGCTTCCCGGCCACCCGGCGCATCCTCCGGCCGTGCCGACGGCCGCTCCGGCCACCGCCTCCGTGCCGCTCGTCGGCCGGATCGCCGGCAGCCCTTCCCAGGAACGCGCACCGCCGCACTCCACCCACGACCCGCGCACCAGCCGGGGCCCGCCCCGTCCGCCGCTCGACGTCTGACCGAGTCGGCCGACTCCCTCCGCACCCCGGGCCACAGCACTCGCTCGCGCCCCTTCGTCCGGAACGGCAGGCCGGTGTGCCGCCTTTCGGAGGGCGGTCACGCCTGCCGCAATGCCCCGTACCCACAGCACGGGCGTGCCGCGGGGCGGAGGTGAGTGGCCGGCTGCCGTGTGCGCCGCGTGTGTCGCGTGGTGCCTCTTCAGCCTGGAGTGGTCTTGTCCCGTACGCCTCGCCGTACTCGTAACCCCGGTGCGCCGCACCGTCCCCGCAACTCCCGCGCGCCGATGTGGCGCGCCCTGCTCGCTCTCGCTGTCGTGGGAGTCTCCCTCTTCTTCGCCCTGACGACCCCGGCCCGGCTGGGGCTGGACCTCAAGGGCGGAACGCACATCGTCCTGGAGACCCGGGACGGCCCCGGCGTGCGGGCCGACGGAGCCGCCACCGACCGTGCACTGGAAGTCCTCCGCCAGCGCGTGGACGCTCTGGGCGTCGCCGAGCCGTCGCTGTCCCGCGCGGGGGAGAACCGGATCGTCGTCGAACTGCCCGGGGTGCAGGACCCCCGGAAGGCCGCCGAGGTGATCGGCCGTACCGCCCAGCTGACCTTCCATCCGGTGGAGGAGATGACCGAGCGGCGGCCCGCACCCGAGGACCGGACCGGGCAGGGCAAGGACGGCAGCAGAGTCCTGCCCGACCCCGACGCCAAGGGCGCCTTCCTGCGGCTGGGAGCCACCGCCCTGACCGGCGAGGGGGTCAAGGACGCCGAGTCGCAACTCGACACCGCGCAGGGCAACGGCTGGAGCGTGACCGTCGACTTCCGGAGCGGGGCCGCCGACCGGTGGGCCGAACTCACCGGCCGAGCCGCCTGCCAACCTCCGGAAGCCCCGCAGCGGCGGGTGGCGATCGTCCTGGACGACCAGGTCGTCTCCGCGCCCCGCATCCAGGAGAGCGTGGCCTGCCGCACGGGCATCACGGGCGGCTCCACCCAGATCACCGGCGACTTCAGCGACAAGGAGGCCAAGGACCTGGCGGCTCTGATCAAGGGCGGCGCGCTGCCGGTACCCGTCGAGGTGATCGAGCAGCAGACGGTCGGGCCCTCGCTGGGCGAGGACGCCATCAGGGCCAGTGCGCAGGCGGCAGTCATCGGGCTGGTGTGCACCGGAGTGTTCATCACCGTCGTCTACCGGATGCTGGGCGCGCTGGCCACCCTCGCCCTCGGCTTGTACGGACTCATCTCGTACGCGGCGCTCGTCGCTCTGGGGGCCACGCTGACGCTGCCGGGGCTCGCCGGTTTCGTCCTCGCCATCGGAATGGCGGTGGATGCCAACGTCCTCGTCTTCGAACGGGCCCGCGAGGACTACAACCGGCCGAGCCTGCGGCAGGACAGGACGACGCGGCGCGAAGGGGACCTGCGACGGGCCCTACGCACCGGGTTCCAACAGGCGTACAGCGCAGTCATCGACTCGAACGTCACCACGCTGCTGGCCGCCGGGCTGCTGTTCTTCTTCGCGACGGGACCGGTCAAGGGCTTCGGCGTGACCCTCTCGCTCGGTGTCCTCGCCTCGATGGTCTCCGCGATGGTGATCACGCGGGTGCTCGCCGAGTGGGCCGTGCGCCGCCGCTGGGTGCTGCGGCGGCCCCGGGTCACCGGCATCGCCGGCACCTCCCGGCTGCGCGACCGGCTGGCCTCCCGCAGGCCGCGCTTCGCGCGTCGGCCCCGCCTGTGGCTGGGCGTCATGACGGGGCTGGTACTGGTGGCCCTCGCCGGGATCGGGCTGCGCGGACTGGAGCTCGGTGTGGAGTTCACCGGCGGCCGACTGGTGGAGTACGGCACAAGCCGACCGGTCGACGCCGACACGGCACGCCGAACCGTGGCGGATGCGGGCTTCCCCCGTGCGGTGGTGCAGGAGGCGGGTGACGACGGCATCTCGGTGCGCACCGAGAAGCTGACCGACGCCGAGCAGGAACGCATCCGGGAGGGGCTGGAGTCGGTCGCGGGTGAGGTCTCGGTCGAACGGGACGAGTCGGTCGGGCCCAGCTTCGGCAGCGAACTGCGGGACAAGGCCCTGATCGCGTTGGCCATCGCTGTCGGGGCCCAACTGCTCTATCTGAGCATCCGGTTCCGCTGGACACTGGCGACGGCGGCCGTGGCGGCCATGGCCCAGGACGTCCTACTGGTGGTGGGGATGTTCGCCTGGCTCGGCAAGCCGGTCGACAGCGTCTTCCTCGCCGCGCTGCTCACCGTCGTCGGCTACTCGGTCAACGACACCGTGGTCGTCCTCGACCGGCTGCGCGGCATGCGCCGGGCGGACCGCGCGACGCCACTGCCGGACCTGGCCGACGCCGCGGTGTCACGCACCTTGCCGCGCACCGTGAACACCGGTATGGGCGCGCTGTTCATCCTGCTGGCCCTGGCCCTCCTGGGCGGCGACTCGCTGGCCGACTTCTCGGTGGCCCTGCTGGCCGGCGTGGTCTTCGGGATGGCCTCCACGGTGCTGACGGCGACACCTGTGGCCGTCGTACTGGAACAGCGGCGGCCGGCGCCGCGCCGGGAACTGCCCAGCCGGCAACAGGGCAAGAACGCCTCGGGCGCCGTGGTGTAGGCACCGGAACGGACGGACACGGGAGGCTCCGCGCTCGGCCTTCGAACGCGGAGCCGCCCCGTCCCGCAAAGCGGGCGGTTCATCGCAACGGCATCGGCCACAGGTGGATCACCCGGCGGACTCCGGGGCGTCACCGGCCGGAGTCACCCACTCGACGAGTTGCACCACCACGCCGTTGGGGTCTTTCGTCTGGAAGAGCCGCTCGCCCCACGGGTCTTCGCGAAGCGGCAACGTGATGGGGGCGCCTTCGGCCCGCAGCCGCTCCTGCTCGGCTTCGAGGCCGGTGACGGTGAAGGCGAGGATCAGGCCGGCGGCGTGCTGGTCGCGCTGGTCGGGCGGCAGCACCTCGATGCCGCGGGCGAGGAACACCAGGTCGACCGCCGGCCCTTCATGGCTGAGGGAGGCGAAGCCGTCGGCTTCCACGGTGGTCTTGTAGTCGAAGTGGCTCACGAAGAAGTCGCGAGAGGCGGCTACGTCGTCGACCGTGAGGGAGACGGTGGTGGTGGAGAGCTGCACGAGTACGGGGACTCCTTCGATGGGGCGGAAGCCGTGGACCTGGGGTTCGACGGGAGGAGGCGGCGTGATCGGGGCCCGCACGGCGGGTCGAGAATTTTTACGTCGAACGTAAAATTACGCCGAACCACCTCGCTGCGTCAAGGGTATATTTACGCTCGTGGTAATTTTCTGCCATGGGTGCTGAGACGACAGGCCTGCGCGAGGCCAAGAAGCAGGAGACACGGCAGCTCATCTCCGACCACGCCACCAGGCTCTTCATGGCGCACGGTTTCGAGCACACGACCATCGCCGAGATCGCCACGGCCGCCCGGGTGGCGAAGAAGACGGTGACCAACTACTTCGCGCGCAAGGAGGACATGGCGCTCGACCACCAGGACGCCTTCGTCACGGCGCCGGCTCGTGCCGTCGCCGACCGCCGCCCCGGCGAGCCCGCCCTGGCGGCGCTGCGCCGTGCCTTCGACGCCGATCTGGAGCGGCGCAGCCCTGTCGCGGGATTCGCCGGACCTCGCTTCACCCGCATGATCGTCGACAGTCCCACGCTCACGGCCCGCCTGCGCGACCTGCACGACCAGCGGGAGGAAGCCCTTGCCCGCGCTCTGGCCGAAGCCACCGGCGCGGGCCCCGACGACATCACTCCCGCTGCTGTCGCGGCCCAACTCGGCGCCGCCCACCGGCTGCTCTTCCGTCGTATCCAGGACCTCACCCTGGCCGGAGCCGACGACGACGCCATCGCCCGAGAGGTGGCCGAGGACGCCCGGCGTGTCTTCGCTCTGCTGGAGCCGGCCCTCGGGGACTACGCAACGGCCCCCGCCGCGGGCTGAAGCGCCGGTCGGCGGTGGCCGTCCGCCCCTCCCGGTCCGCCTCGCGCCGGCCCTGAGGCGGCGTGACGCAGGTCACGTTCGCCGCATGTCACGAACGGGCGGTCAGCTTCCATCTCGTGGTCGTCGGCGACAGGGCGTCGGCGACAGACGGAGGAAGGCGGAACGATGAGCGCACCGCAGCGAGTCGAAGACACGGCCACCCCGCACCGCGTCGTGATCCTGGGGGCGGGATACGCGGGCATGTCCGCGTCGATCCAACTCGCCGCCCGGGTACGGGGGCAGAAGGACGTTCAGGTCACCGTGGTGAACGCGCAGGAGCGGTTCACCGAGCGGCTGCGACTGCACATGACGGCATCCGGGCAGCAGCCGGCGGAGTTGAGCATCCCGCAGTTGCTGGCGGGGACCGGCGCCCGGTTCGTACGCGGCTGGGTGACGGCGGTCGACGCCGAGGCCAGGATCGTGCGGATCGACGACGACCGGGTGCTGCACTACGACACCCTGGTGTACGGGCTGGGCGGCGTGGCCGACACCCCCGCGGTGCCGGGCGCCGAGGAGCACGCGTACACCCTGAACAGCGTGCAGGATGCCCAACTGCTCGCCGACCGGCTGGCCCGGCTGGGAAGCGGCACGGTGGCGGTCGTGGGCAGCGGGTTGACCGGCGTCGAGACGGCCGCCGAGATCGCCGAGAGGCACCCGGAGCTGCACGTCGTCCTGCTCGGCCGGCACGAGCCCGGCGCGGATATGCACCCGAAGGTGCGGGCTCATCTGCGCTCCGGGCTGCGCCGCTTGAACGTCGAGGTGCGCGGCGGGGTCGAGGTGGCGAAGGTGCTGCCCGACGCGGTTCGGCCCGCGAGTGGGGAGAGCGTCGCCGCCGAGGTGGTCGTGTGGACGAGCGGGACCCGGGTGTCACCGCTGGCCGCCGCCGCCGGACTGACCGTCGACGAGCGGGGCAGGATCGTCACCGACGAGGTGCTGCGCTCCGTTTCGCATCCGCGGGTGTACGCCGTGGGCGACGCGGCCGCGGTGCGCCAGGGCTACGGTGTGATGCACGGCACCTGCCAGGGCGGTATGCCGACCGGTGTGCACGCCGCGGTGTCGATCGTCCGCACGCTCGAGGGCAAGCAGCCCAAGCCGTTCCGGTTCGGCTTCTACCACACTCCGGTGAGCCTGGGCCGCCGCGACGCCGTCGTACAGTTCACCCGCCCCGACAACAGCCCGCGGCGGGTGTACATGACCGGCCGGCCGGCGGCCTGGTACAAGGAGACGGTGACGGCTTCCCCCTGGCCCACCTGGGGCCGTATGAAGAAGCTGCCCGCCTCGGGCGCGATCTGGCCCCGCGGCGGGCGCTTCACCCGGAAGGGTCAGGCGCGGTGACCCGCCCGCCCGCCGACCTCACTCAGCACGTCTTCCACCAGCACCGCAATCTGCTGTTCTCGGTGGCGTACCGCGTCCTGGGCACGGCCGCCGACGCGGAGGACGCGGTGCAGGACGCCTGGCTCAAATGGTCGGCCGCCGACCGCTCCCAGGTGGCCGACCCCAAGGCGTATCTGACGCGGATCGTCTCGAACCTGGCGCTGGAACGGCTGCGCTCGACCCGGCACAAGCGGGAGACCTATGTGGGTCCGTGGCTGCCGGAACCCATCCTCACCGGGGGAGACGCGGCCGAAGCGGCGGTGGACGCCGAATCGGTGTCGATGGCGATGCTGGTGGTGCTGGAGACGCTCAGCCCGCTGGAGCGCGCGGTCTTCGTACTGAAAGAGGTCTTCGACTTCAGCCACGCGGAGATCGCGGAAGCCGTGGAGCGGTCCGAGGCCGCGGTACGGCAGGCGGCGCACCGGGCGCGTGAGCATGTGCGCGCGCGGCGGCCGCGGTTCGCGGCGGACCGCTCGACACAGCGCGGCGTCACCGAGCAGTTCTTCGCCGCCGCGACCGGTGGCGACCTCAACGCGCTGATGGAACTGCTCTCCCCGGACGTCACCTTGTGGACCGACGGCGGCGGCAAGGTCCGCCAGGCCCTGCGTCCGGTCGTGGGCGCGGAAACGGTGGCCGCCTGGTTCGCGGCCCTCGGCACCGTCACCTATCAGGGCGTCGAGCCCGCCGAGATGACCGCCGAACTCGTCGAGCTCAACGGCGGGCCGGGCCTCGTCTTCAGGGGCCCGGAGCGGGTGATCGCCACGGTCACCTTCGACTTCGACACCCACGGCCGCATCACCGCCCTCCACAACGTGGCCAACCCGGACAAGCTCCGGGCCGTCACCGAGGGCACCGCCCACCGCGTCGGCACCCGCTGAGTCCGCCGGGTCCGCCGGGCCGCGCCGCTACGAGCGGCGACGGGGCCTGCCGCGCCTGCCGCCCTTGGGGCCGCCGGAACCGGTCCGCCTGCCCTTGCCCTGGCCGGCCGGCTTGGGGGGCGCCGCCTTCCGCCGGGCGCCCTGTGCCCCGGTGCGCTTGTCCGTGGACTGTGCGGGAGCGGGGCGGCGGCCCCGGGAACTGTTGACGGTCCGCCCGCGGACGATCCCGATGAAGTCTTCCACCATGTCGGTGGTCCGCTCCTCGGGCCACGACAACGCGACCTGGGACCGGGGTGCGTCCGTGACCGGGCGATAGGTCAGGTCCCGGCGGTGGTGCAGACGGGCGAGTGACTGCGGGACGACGAGCAGCCCCACACCCGCCGCCACCAGTTGCACGGCGTCCGCCGTGGTGGCGGGGCGCTCACGGGCGGGCCGTCCCGGCCTGCGCTCCCAGTCGAGGGTGTCGTCGAGGGGGCGGAACACGATCTCGTCGGCCAGCTCCTCGGCGGTCACCTCGTCGACCGCCGCGACGAGGTGGTCCTTCGGGATCACGACCACCGTCGTCTCGGTGTAGAGGGGGATGGCGCTCAGCTCGGTCCGGTCGACCGGCAGCCGCAGAAATCCCGCGTCGGCGCCGCCGCCGAGCAGTACGCCGTGGGCTTCGGCCGCGGACACCGCGACGAGTTCCAGCGGGATGTCGGGCAGCCGCTCCTGCCAGATCCGCACCCACTTGGTGGGGGTCACGCCCGGGACGTAGGCGAGGCGGAACGAAGGGGATGCCGGGGAGCCTGTCACCCGGCCCAGGCTACCGGGCGTGGTCGGGACCGGCACACACGCTCGATATGCTTGACACATGACGTCGCACCAGAACACCCAGACCATGAAGCCCGCGACCGCGGCGAAGAAACTGGGTGTGTACCTCGATGCCACCCCCGCCGAGTTCCGGGAGGGCGTCGTCTCGCGCGACGAGCTGAACGCGCTGCAGAGCGATCCGCCCGAGTGGCTGCGGGAGCTGCGCCGCAACGGCCCGCACCCCCGGCCGGTGGTCGCGGCGAAGCTGGGCGTCTCCATCTCGGGTCTCGCACGCGGCGGCGTCACCGAGCCGCTCACCACGGAGCAGATCGACGCGCTGAAGAGCGAGGCCCCCCAGTGGCTGCAGAAGGAGCGCGCCACCCAGGCCGAGGTGCGCAAGGAAGCGGCACGCCTCAAGGACAAGCGGCAGCAGGAGCAGGAGCAGGAGCAGGAGCAGGAGAAGGAGAAGAGCGCGGAGCGGGACGACCGGCCCGGCCGATCGCGTCCCTGACCCCGTTCCCCGCCCCCGATCCCGGAGCTGGTCGCCCACCCGCTTCCCTCGCTCGGCGTCCCCCCGGCTACGGCTTGGGCGTCAGCTCCGCCATGGCTCCCCAGCCCTGTTGTTCGGGGATGTTCACATTGATGATCTGCGGGGTCTCGGCGATGGCTGCCGACATGGCCTCCAGCCCTGCCTTGAAGTGGGCGGACTCGACGTGCGCGGCTCCGGCGGCGTCGTCGGCGAAGGCTTCCAGCAGGGTGAACATGCGTGGGTTGTCCACGCTGCGGGACCAGTCGAAGAAGAGATTGCCCGGTTCGGCGCGCGTCGCCTCGGTGAAGGGGCCCACGAGGGAGAGCCACTCGTCGGCGTACTCGGGGCGGACGGTGAAACGTACGGCGATGAAGATCATGACGTCAGGAGGCGGCGCGTGAGGGCTTTCGGCCAGCGCGGCACGACCTCATTCCGACGCTGCCGGAAACGCGGCGGCGGCACGTAGCAGGGCGGCGCCGATCTCCGGGTGCCGCAGTCGGAACATCCGGCGCGGCAGCGAGACGGACAGCGCCGCGCAGGCGGCGTCGGGGCGGCCGGGGAGTGGGACGGCGAGGCAGGTGTGGGCGGGGTCGGCCTCACCCACGGAGACCGCCACCCCCCGCTCGCGTACCCGGGCGAGCTCGGCCTCGAACCGCGCCTCGTCGGTGATGGTGCGGTCGGTGTGCCGTGCCATGCCGTGGTCGGCGAGGTAGCGGCGCCGCGCCGCGCGGGGGAGCTGGGCGAGCAGGGCCTTGCCGTGTGCCGTGGCGTGCGCCCTTGTCTCGGGGCCGGGCGCGAAGGGGTCGGCCGTGGCGGCGAGGGGTGTGGTGCTGTCGACGACGGTGAGGAGCCTGTCCCGGTAGGTGGTGAAGTACGCCTCGGCACCCGTGGCCTGCCGTACCCGGGGCAGCAGGGCGGCCACCACGCCGTCGATGCCCTGATGGCGGCGGAAGGAGCGGTGCAGGGCGGGCACCCGCGGCCCGGGGCTGTACCCGTCGGGGCCGCGGAGGACGTGGCCGCGCTCGACGAGGGGACCGAGCAGGTGGTAGGCGGTCGAAAGGGAGCAGCCCGCCTGGCGCGCGAGCGCCTTCGCACTCACCGGTCCGGGTGCGTCGGCGATCGCGTCCAGCAGGTCCAGCGCACGGTCCAGCGACTGGGGCCCGGACATGGAACGAGTTCCTTTCGGATGGGGGAGCGGGACGGGAGGGCCGCGGTACGCCCGGGTGTCAGCCGACAGCCGGGCGGCTCTCCTCCGCGTCGTCGAGCAGGGCGGTCTCCTCGGCGACGGCGTCGTCGAGTGCCCGGGTGAGCCTGTCGAGGCGGGCACGCAGTTCGGTGGCCTCCGCCGCGTCGAAGCCGGTCGCCGCCGCGATGCTGCGCGGGACCCGCAGGGCGCGTTCGCGCAGGTGCGCGCCCTGGTCGGTGAGGTGAACCTGGACCGAGCGCTCGTCGTGGGCGGAGCGCTCCCGCCGGACGAGTCCCGCCGTCTCCAGTCGCTTGAGGAGCGGTGAAAGGGTGCCGGAGTCGAGCCGCAGATGTGCGCTCAGAGCCTTGACCGACACCTCGCGGTGTTCCCACAGCACCAGCATCACCAGGTACTGCGGGTAGGTGAGGCCGAGGTCCTTCAACAGCACGCGGTAGACGCTGCCGAACGCACGGGACGCGGCGTTGAGGGAGAAGCAGATCTGGCGGTCCAGCCGGAGGAAGTCCTCCTCCGACGCGTCCGCGGGCTGCGGCGACGGGTCCTTCATGGCTTCAGCCTAACGTGCGTCGGGCATTTTAGTTGTGCACAATTTAATTGTGTGCTCTTATTGTCGTCGTGAGGCGGCCGGTCCGGCCGCACCGCTGACATATCGCCCGGATGCCGCCTGGGCCCGGGATGTCCTTCGAGAGGGATGGTCTTTCCATGGACGCGCTCTACACCGCTGTCGCCACCGCCACGCACGGCCGGGAGGGGCGCGCCGTCGCCTCCGACGGCAAACTCGACGTCCAGCTCGCTCCCCCGCGGGAGATGGGCGGCGACGGCCAGGGCACCAACCCGGAGCAGCTCTTCGCCGCCGGTTACGCCGCGTGCTTCGCAAGCGCCCTCGGCCTCGTCGGCCGGCAGGCGAAGGTGGATGTCTCCGAGGCCGCCGTCACCGGCGAGGTCGGCATCGGCAAGCAGGGGAAGGGCTTCGCTCTCGCCGTGACGCTGCGCGTGGAGCTGCCCGACGGTCTCGACGGCGAGACGGGCCGCGCCCTCGTCGAGCAGGCGCACCAGGTCTGCCCGTACTCCAACGCGACGCGCGGCAACATCCCGGTCGAGCTCGTCATCGAGTGACCGCGAGCGTCCCAGGCGTGGTCGGCCGCGTCGAGGGGGTGCGTGTGGCGGTCAGTTGGTGAGACCGCCGATGCCGAGCGCGAGCAGGGCGAGGACCTTGAGCGACTCGGCCGCCACGTAGCACAGGTGGGCGCGAGAGCGCGGCAGGGTCTCCCCGGCGAGCACCCGGTCGGACCGGCGGTTGAGGACGGGGCGGACGGCGAACAGCTGCACGGCCAGCAGCAGCACGGCGACCGCCGTCGGCACGACCACGGCGGCGGGCGGCTCGCCCAGGGCCACCGCCGTGATCACGACCAGGGCGAGCACGGTCTCGACCCCGTTGAGCGCCCGGAAGACGACGCGGCCGATGCCGAGCCCGAGGGGCACGGTCACCCCGGGCGCGCGGAACTTCAACGGCGCCTCGAGGAAAGAGATCCCAAGGACCATACCGAGCCACACGAAGGTGACCGCGGTGGCGACGGCGGCCGAGGTGCTGTCCATGGTGGGGTTTCCTTTCCGGTTGCCGCGGGACGGTCACTCGGGCGGGCGGCCGACCAGCCCCACGAGAACCGGGCCGGCGGGGGAGGCCACCAGGTCGGCCACGGTCAACGGATCGAGACTGGCGTAGAAGGCCTCCTGCGCGTCGCGCAGCGCCTGGCGGAGCCGGCAGGCACCCCGCAGCGGGCACGGTGGCTCCCCTTCGCAGGCGACGACCTCTCCCGCGCCTTCCAGCTTCCTCACCAGCCAGCCGACCGACGCCTGCCGACCGGGAGCGGTCAGCTCCAGCCCGCCGCCCCGGCCCCGTCGGGCCTCCAGTACGCCCAGGTGCTGCAGACGGGTGACCGCCTTCGCCATATGGGCGTAGGGCACGTCCATGGCCGCTGCCACCTCGCGGGTCGTCGAAGGACCGCTGCGCTCGGAGACCGCCAGGCGCATGACCGCACGCAGCGCCAGGTCGGTGAACTTCGTCAACCGCACGCGAGGACGCTAACAAATGCGCATGTTAGATTCCTATACGGCCTGACCTGGGGCTGTGAGGTATCCGCCACGGGTCGTCCGCCCCCTCGTGCAGGTGTACGGGCGGCGGTCGGCGTGAGATCGGCGGCCGGCCGAAGCAGGGGACAGGCGTCTTGTCGAACAGGTGGGAACTTCATGCCTGATGCACAAACCGGCGCCTCCGGCTCCGCCGACGAGCCGATTCCGCACGTCCTGTGCGATGTGGCGTCACTGGCCGCCGCCGAGGCCGCACCAGCCGGGGCGCTGTGGCGGCTGGCCGAATCCGGCAGGCAACTCGACGCCAATCTCGTCCGTATCCCGCCGCGGACCCGGGTCGACACCCACGTCGAACCCGACCTCGACGTCCTCCTGCTCGTGGTCACCGGTCACGGCACCCTCGGTACGACGCGGGGCCCGGAACCGCTCACCCCCGGCAGCCTGACCTGGCTTCCACGCGACAGCAGTCGCAGTCTCACCGCGGGCCAGGACGGGCTGTCCTATCTGACCGTCCACTGCCGCCGCCCAGGTATGCGGATCCGGTCCCGCCCCGCCACCTGAGGCCCTCATCGGGCGGCCGGCTGAGGTGCCGGTCCCTCGCCGACGCGACGGACCGGGCCCGGCCCTCCCTCTTTTGCCCCACAGGCAAAACTTTTGCCCAGGAGGGAAGGCTGTGTCTTAATCAAGGCATGCGCCCGAACCCTCCCCATGATGAGGCCACGGGGCCGGAGGCGGGGGACATCCCCGCGTTCGCTCCCCGGATGCGCCTGCTGCGACGGCGCAGCGGGCTGAGCCTGGAGGCGTCGGCACGCAGGGCCGGGCTCTCGCCCGCCCATCTCTCCCGCCTGGAGACCGGCAAGCGGCAGCCGTCGCTGCCGCTCCTCCTCACTCTCGCCCGTGTCTACGGCACGACCGTCGGCGAACTGCTGGGCGAGACGACGACCGCTGCCGACTCCATCGTCCGCGGCGACGAGATGGAGCCCGTCGACGCCGGTGGCTGGCGCTACCGACAGGCGGGCCAGGCCGGGCGGGCCATGCAGGCGCTCCGCGTCCATGTGCCGCGCGGCCCGCAGGGTGATCTCGTACGCGTCCACCCCGGCGAGGAGTGGATCCATGTGCAGCGCGGCGAGCTGCGGCTGTCGCTCGGTCAGATCACCGAGACGATGGGCCCCGGCGACTCGGCGCACTTCGACTCGCTCACCCCGCACCGGCTCCAAGCCGTCTCGGCCCAAGGCGCGGATCTGCTCTTCGTCCACACACTGCTCCAGTCGCCCACCGCCGATCTGTGCGTGAGCGGTCTGTCGGGGCACCCCGCGCCCGGTCCGGCCGCACAGCACTGATCATCGCCCCTCCCTCCACTCGCGGCCCCCGTGCCCGTACAGAAAGGCCCCAGCCATGACCACCACCCAGCCACCCCAGCCGCAACGCAAGCGCAAGGACGAGCCGGGCGTGGAGCGGGGTGACGGACGCTTCCCGCGTGGGCTGGCGCTGCGGCTGTTCGTCTACGTGGTGGCCGGTCACCTGCTGGCGGCGTTCCTGTTCCTCCTCTTCGAACTGGGCGGCGGCGAGTAGGGGACATAGAGGTCCGTACGGCGGCGGTCCCGTTCCCGCGCCGGGGTTCGGAATCCGGTTCGCGGTGGGACATCGCCGGGGCGGGCAGCAGACCCCCGCTAGGACCGCGGGGTGCCGTCCCAGCGCCAGGTGGTGAGACGAGGGTGTCCCGGCAGCTCGGCGCGTCCGGTGGCCCACAACAGGGTCTGCCAGGGATCAGTGGTCTCCGGCACGCCGGGAAACAGCCGGGCCAGCACCCGCGTGCACAGATCGGCAGGCGGTTCCCAGACGAGTCCGTCTCCGAGCCCCTGTGTCAGATCGTGGGTGTGCACCAGGGTCTCCACGATGCCCATCGCGGCGAAACCCTCGGGGTCCGAGGCGCCGAAGACATGATGGGCCCGGGTCCGCGGCGGTGTCGTACGCACCATGGCGACCAGCAGCGCGCCGCTCGCTTCCAGTACCTGCAGCAGACCGCCGGGCCCTGCCGCGCGGTCCGCGTGCACGGCGTTCGCAGGGCCGCCGGGCCGCCGGCTCTCCCACACGAAGGGCACCTCGCCGTCCATGGGCGGCCTCCTGGGGCCCAGCTGCACGGCGTAGGCGAAGAGATCGTCACTGAGGTGTTCGGCGGTCTCCCAGCAGTCCCATTCCAGCGAACCGGCCTTGCTCTCCCAGGCCGCCCGGGGCGCTCGGCGGAGGACTTCCACCGCGAGCTGCACGGCGAGGTCGAGGTCGTCCGCGGTGTCGGCGGAGGGGGAGCACGCACTCCCATCTGTTCGGGACATGGCAGGACCATACCGACCCTTCCGCTTCGGGCCCGCTGTCGGGACGCCGCAGGCCGGTGCGCCGAGCACCCGGGCGGATTCACAAGCGTCCCGGTCACGTACCGAGGACCGTCAGCGCGGCCCACAGCGCGAGGGTGGCGCTCAGCAGGGCGGCCGGCACGGTGAGCAGGCCGAGCAGGGTGAACTCCTTCAGCTCCACCTCGTGGTCGTGCCCGCGGGCGACGCGCCGCCACAGCAGGGTCGCCAAGGAGCCCGCGTAGGTGAGGTTGGGGCCGATGTTGACGCCCAGCAGGACGGCCAGCACCGTGCCGGGGCCTGAGGGCGCCGCCAGGGGGACCAGGGCGAGCACCGCGGGCAGGTTGTTGATCAGATTCGCGAGCACTGCCGCGACGGCGGCGGTTCCCAGCAGCGCGGGCAGCGAAGCGCCGTCGGGCAGCACCTTGCTCAGGGCCTCTCCGAGACCGTTGTCGATCACCGCGCGGACGACCACACCGAGGGCCAGGACGAAGGCGAGGAACGGCAGGCCGGCCGAGCGGACGATCGCCCCGGGGGTGGTACGGCGCCGGGCCAGGGCGCGCACGGCCAGCACGGCCGCGCCCGCGGTCGCGGCCCACGCCGGATCGATACCGGAAGTGGACGCCACCGCAAAACCGGCGAGCGTCGCGGCGACGGTCGCCAGCGCGAACAGCGGCACCTCCGGTGGGTCCGCCACCCCGGGCGGTTCGGCCGGTGCGGTGAGGTCGGCGGCGAAGAAGCGGCGGAGGACGACGTACTCGACGGCGATGGCGGCCAGCCACGGCAGCAGCATCAGGAGGGCGAAACGGGTGAACGTCAGGCCGCTGGCGGTGAAGGCCAGGAGGTTCGTCAGGTTGGACACCGGCAGCAGCAGCGAGGCCGTGTTGGACAGGTGGGCGCTCGCATAGACGTGAGGGCGTGGTCGGATGCCCATGCGGGCGGCCGTGGCGAAGACCACGGGGGTCAACAACACCACGGTGGCATCCAGGCTGAGGGCGGCCGTGACGGCGGAGGCCAGCGCGAAGACCGCGCCGAGCAGCCTGCGCGGCCGGCCTCGGGACCAGCGGGCCATCCAGGTGCCGCAGGTGTGGAAGAGTCCCTCGTCGTCGCAGAGCTTGGCGAGGACGAGGACAGCCGCGAGAAAGCCGATCACCGGACCGAGCCGGCCGGCCTCCTCGCGTACGTCCTCCAGCGGGATCGCGCCGACAGCGACGACGAGGGCGGCGGCGGGCAGCGCGAAGACCGCCTCCGGCCGGCCGAAGGGCCGTACGACGGCACCGACCAGCACCACGACCAGCGCGGCGACGGCCACGGACTCAAGGAACATGACTCGATGATCGGCGCTGCGCCGCCGCCCCCGCACGTCACCCCCGGGTGCTGCCCCCGGATGCCTACCTGAGCCGTCGTGGACGGTCAGGCCGCGCACGGGAGGCGGGCGGTGCCGTCGAAGAAGGAGTCGGGCATCGAGAACGGCTGCCAGCCCGTGGGGCTGTCCGGAGACAGCCCCACGGGCCCTGGGGGCCGAGTGGATCAGCCCAGGTTGCTGACGTTCAGGAGGCGGTTGGGGGAGCCGGAACCGGGGTTGCCGACCACGCCACTCTGGGCGTTGTTGACGAGGGCGTCACGGACCTGGCCGGGAGAGGCGCCACGGTGGGCGGACAGATAGAGCGCCGCCGCACCGGCTGCGTGCGGAGTCGCCATGGAGGTGCCGCTCATGGTGGTGGACCCGCCACCGTTGCGGGTGGAGGTGATGCTGCTGCCGGGGGCGAACAGGTCCAGGCAGCGCCCGTAGTTGGAGAAGTACGAACGGCCGTCGCCGCGGTCGGTGGAGCCGAGCGTGATGGCGGCCGGCACCCGCGCCGGGCTGGTGTTGCAGGCGTTCCGTGAGTCGTTGCCCGCCGCGACGGCGAAGGTGACGCCGCTGTCGATGGCGCCCTGCACGGCCTGGTCCACCGAGGAACTGGCGCCGCCGCCCAGGCTCATGTTCGCCACGGACGGGCCGTCGGCGTTCCGGGCCACCCAGTCGATACCGCCGATGACCTGGGACCACTGGCCCGAGCCCTGGCAGTTGAGCACCCGCACCGCCACCAGGTCGACGTTCTTGGCGACGCCGTAGCTGCGGCTGCCGACCGTGCCCGCCACATGGGTGCCGTGGCCCTGACAGTCGCTGGCGTTGTTGTCGTTGTCGATGAAGTCGTAGCCGCTGCGGGCGCGCCCGGAGAAGTCCGGGTGCGTCATGTCGACGCCGGTGTCCACGATGTACGCGGTCACCCCCGAGCCCTCGTTGGGGTAGCTGTAGGAGCGGTTGAGTGAGCCGTCCACCCGGTCGATGCCCCAGGAGGGCGGGTTGGGCTGCGTTCCGGAGACGCGCATGGTGCCGTCGGCCTCGACGTACCTCACGCCGGGCGCCGCCGCCAGCTTCTTGGCCTGCGCCTCGGTCGCGCGGACGGAGAACCCGCGGAGGGCGGCGGAGTAGACCTGGCGGACGGTGCCGCCGTAGGAGTCGGTGAGCCGCTCGGCCGTGGTGCGCACCTGGGAACGGGCGGCGAGCGAAGCCGAGGTACCGCCGTCCAGCGTCACGATGTACCGGTCCGGGAGGGTGCCCGGTGCGGAGGCGTTGCGGATGGTGTTCTGCTCCGCGTCGGGGGTGGACGCTCCCGCGGTGGCGGCTCCGCCCAGTCCCGTGACCGCCGCGGTCAGCACGCCTATGCCCAGGGCGGTGAAGCGTCTGCCGCGCGTACGAGTACCCATGGATACTGCTCCTCGTGGTGGGGGTGGTACCGGGCGGATCGCGCCCGGCCAGATGGCACTCACCCTCCGGCCCGCAGTGGAGCAAAACAATCCGGAACGTTATAGGTAGGGGTACGTATTCGAGGCGACCTCGGACCGCGAGGCCACGTTCAGTTTCCGCAGCACCCGGGCCACGTGCTGTTCGACGGTGCGCGGGGACAGGAACAGCACCTGGGCGATCTCCCGGTTGGTGCGGCCGAGAGCGACCAGCCGGGCCACCTCGGTCTCACGCGGGGAGAGCCTGCTTCCGTAGCCGCGCCGCCCACGCCGGGAGGACACCGTCGTACCGCTCCGCCGCAGTTCCCGGCGGCAGCGCGAGGCGTCCCGTATCGCGCCCAGCGCGGCGAACTCCTCGGCCGCCTCGGCCAGTCGGGCGGCGCCCGAGGTGTCCTGGAGCACGAGCAGGTTGCGGGCCGCGGCCTCTTGGGCGCGGGCCGCCGAATAGGGCTGGGGCAGTACGGCGTAGGCGGAGCGGGCGGCGCCGAAGGCGGCGGCGGCCTCCCGGTGGCGGGTGGCGGCGGTGGCGAGTATGCCCTCGCACGCCTGCTGCGCTGCCGCGGCCAGCGGCGCGTCCCGCCCGGCGAGCCGCGCGTGGAACTCGGCGGCCAACTCGGCGGCTTCGCCGTACCGCCCGCAGCGCACCAGAGCCACCACCGCCATCGGGGCCAGGTCCGCCGCCCAGGTCCAGATCTCCTTCTTCCTGATCCACTCCACCGCGCGGAGGGCTTCGGCGCAGCCCGTATCGGCCTCGCCGCACGCCATCCGCACCCGCGCCATGGCGGCGGAAGCGGCGGCCCGGATGTTGGCGGGCGCGTTGGCGGGATCCGCCAGCCCGGCGTCCCGCAGCCGGTCCTGCGCCTCCTCCCACTCGCCGCGCGCCGAAGCCAGCAGGCCCCGGACCAGATGGGCGTCGGCGGCGATCCCCGAGACACCACCGACCAGTTCCGAGGCGCAGCGGGCCCGTTCCGCCAACCCGTCCCAGCGGCCGGTGTACCAGGCCAACCGCAGCGCGGTGCCCTCCAGGATGCTCTCCAGATAGGGAGCGCCGCACTCGGCGGCGAGCCGTCTGCCCTCCAGCCGGAAGCGGCGGGCCTCCTCGTAGTGGCCGAGACAGGTCGCCGCGTCGGCCAGGTTGCCGCAGGCACGGGCGACCTCCCGGCGCTCGGCGACGGACCGGCCCTGGCCCAGGAGTTCCTCGGCCTGGGCCCACACCGACGGCGCCCCCGTGGACATCAGCAGCGCGAGATGGTTGCCGCGCACCGCGATCCGCAGTGCGCCGTCCGGCTGGGTGGCGACCAACTCCTCGGCCCGCTCGATCCACTTCTGGTGTACGTGCAAGGGCTGGTCGCCCCAACCGGGCATCGCCAGCGCGGCCATGCCCCGAGCGGCCAGGGCGGGCCGTTCGCGCAGTTCCGCCACAGCCGTCGCGGTGTCGGCCCGCCCTTCCTGGTAGCGGCCCGCCTGGTTGTTCAGCAGCAGCCCGAGGTTGAGCCGGATCTCGCCGCGCAGCCCCTCGGGCAGGCTGGTGTCCCGCAGGACGCGTCTGAGCAGCCCGGTGGCCCGCCGGTGTGCCAGGCCGACCGCCGCCTCCCTGCTGAGCCGCGCCGCCAGCCGGCCCCGCTCCCTGGTCGGCAGCCGGTCGTCGGACAGCAGCTCTTCCAGCAGCTCCACCACCAAAGCGGTGTCGCCCATGGCGTGTGCCGCGTCGACGGCCTGCTCGCAGTGCCGGTGCCAGGCCGTCCAGTCGCCGGAGAGCCGGGCGTGGTAGGCGAGCCGCACCAGCGGCGGCGGGTCGGTGCGGGCCAGGGCGGTCAGGGCGCGCCGGTGCAGCCGGTGCCGGTCGGGCCCCGGCAGCATCGAGTAGACCGCCTGCTGGGCGAGGGTGTGCCGGAACCCGTAGCGTCCGCCGGGTTCCTCGCACAGCAGGCCGGCCGACAGCGCCTCGCGGAGGGCGCCGGCGGCGGTTCGCCGGTGGTGGTCGGCCGGACGGGAGCCGGGTGCGGCCGATGGCGGCCCGCCGGACTCGCCCGGCTCGTCCATCACCTGGGCGATCAACTCCTCCTCGGCGGGCACCCGCAGCGTGGCGGCGGCGCGCACCGCGTCGGCGGCGGTCGGGGACAGTTGCGCCATGCGGTCGGCGGTCGCCTCCAGCAACAGCGCGGGCACCCGCATCGTCGCGAGGGCGTCCAGGTCGGGAAGCTGCCGCTTGCCCGTACCGGCCAGCAGGGTGCGGACGGTCTCCTCCAGCACGAACGGGATCCCCGCGGTCCGGCGGTGCAGTTCGGCCGCCAGCTCGGCGGAGACGGGCGCACCGCCGGTCATGGCCGCCGTCATGTCGCTCACCGCGGCCTGGTCCAGCGGCCGTAGCGGAATGCGGATCTCGGTGGTGCCCTGCGGGCACCGGTAGGCCCGCCCCAGGGGCAGGCCACCGTCCGGCAGGTCCTCACTGCGGTGGCTGAGTACGACCGACAGCCGGGGCGGCGGTGCGTCCGCGAGGAACCGCAGCAGATCACGGGTGCCGTCGTCCGCCCAATGCACGTCCTCCACGACGACGACGGTGTCGCCGAGTGCTTCCAGCAGTGCCCGCACCGCGCGGAACAGCCGGTGCTGCGCGGCCCGGTGGTCGACCACCGGTTCGGGGGCGGGCGGCAGGTCGGCGGCCAGCTCCGGGAGGTGGACACGCAGGGCTCCGCAGACCGGATTCAGCCCGGGCGGCAGTTCCTCCCGCAGATCCCGGAACAGGTCCACGACCGGCCCGTAGGGAAACGGTTCGCGCAGCGGCAGACAACTTCCGGCCAGCACCCGCCGCTTCGCCCCGGAGATCTGTTGCAGCGCCTCGTGGATCAGACGCGTCTTGCCGATACCCGCCTCTCCCGCCACGAAGGCCACGGACGGCGTCGCGGCGAGCGCTTGGCACAGGGCGCCGAGCTCGTCCCTGCGTCCGACGAACCGCAGTGCCTGGGGCGATCGGAGAACCGCGTACGACACGGAGCCACCTCCACAGCCACGATCGGTCGCATCCGACGCACCGCGCGGACCGGCGTGGGAGCTCAGGTTGGGACTTTTGGTCGGCGGTCAGCATCTTCCGTGTGTTCCGGACGGACAACAAGCCCATCGGTGCCGCCCGACGTCGTCCCCGGTACCGCTCCGGATACCGGACGTGGGGGAGGTGTGGGGGAGCCGTCGCTCACCCGACCTGAGCGGCGATGATCCGCGCACACTCCAGGGACTCGGTGTGTGTGGTGTCCACTTCCAGGTCGTACGACACGCCATGGTGCACCGACTCGGCCTGCGCTGCGGCCATCCCCCGGACGCGGTCTCCCCGTGCGATCTCGCGGCCTGCGGCAACCTCGGCAGGGCATCGCACACCGACCCACAGCACGCCGAGTCCGTCGAGGGCCTTCCGCCACCGCTGCTGGGACGCTGCTGTGCCCAGGAAGACCTCGTCGATGATGACGCGGGCCCCCGCACGGGCCATGGCGGCGACGCCCTCCATCCACGCCGCTTCGAGCGTACGGAACTCGGGCCCGACGCTCACCTCGCCGTCGGCGGCGATTCCGATTCCGGCGTCCGACTCCTGCAGGGCCGGTGGCATCGCGTCGACCAGCGTGTCCACTCCGACGGCGAGCCACGGCTGGGGCAGCACCACCTGCAGACACCGGGAGATCCCGGACTTGCCCGAGCTGGAGCCGCCGTTCAGCACGATCACCTGAGTCGTCACCGCGCCACAGTAGAACCACTCCGCGCGCCACCCACAATGAATTTCGACAGGCCCGAAGCGGCGCGGACCCCGGGCGATCCCCGGGAGAACGCCGGTGCAGACGGCCGGTCGCCGACATCGGCGCGGAAACGAAGGCCCCCGCCCGAGCACCGGCCGTCGGGTGCGGCCGGGACGGGGGCGGGGGCCGTGGTTCAGGCGCCGGCGGGGTCGGCGTTCTTGCTGAGCGTGTACACCAGGTCGACGACGTCGCCGACCGTCCGGACGTAGGACAGCTGCTCGCGTTCCACGCGTCGGCCCAGTTCCCGCTCCAGCACCGTCACCAGTTCCACGAAGTCCATCGAGTCCAGACCGATCTCCTCGCGGAGGTTGGTACGCGGATCGGCGATGTCCTCCCGCGGTACCACCGCGGCCTGGGAGAGGAGCGTCAGCACCCGGTCCTCGATCCGAGCACGCTCCGCCTTCTCCTCGGCGCTCAGGTTCACAGCGTCACCCCCTGTGACGAGATGGGAAGTCCTGCCATGGCCAGTGCCTTCGGGGACAGCTCGTCGCGCTGCCAGCCCAGGGACGAGAACCTGCTGAGCCCGTCGCCCTCGTTGTTGTGCCCCACCAGCACCGAGTACAGATTCACCGTTCCCGGCTCCTGCAACTGCTCGGCGAGCGGTACGTCGTCGAACCGGGCGATGCGACGGTGACGGATCGTCAGCGGCCCGTAGGCGTGCTCGTAGTCCGGCGGGGTGAAGGTCAGCACGCCGGTCTGGCCGCTGACCCCGGAGGGGTCCAGCGACTCACGGTAGGTCCGGATGACGGAGTGGCTCCCGTTGACGAACCGGAAGACGGTGAGGTTGTGCTCGAAAGCCGAGCCGTCCACCGCGATCTGCTGCACCAGGCTGGGGATCACGTCCGGGACCATGGCCACCGTGCCGTCTCCGGTGAAGGAGATGACGTTGCGGTCGCGCCGGGTCACGATTCCCGGCAGTGCCATCACCCCGTCGCCCATCAGCCCTCGCCCGTACCAGCCGGAGACGCAGGGGCCGGTGCGGGGCAGACTGTTGACCGCCGACAGCCCGGCGCGCCCGATGTCGTAGACCCCGACGTACTCGTAGCCGTCCTCCCGGATGATGCCGTCCAGCACGCCGCGCAGCCGGCGGAAGAAGTGGTTGGTCGTCATGGGGAGAACCGGCAGCAGGCCGATCACGTCGCCGTCCGAGTCGGTGGTGGAGGCGATGGCCGCGCGCCGGTACGCCAGCACTTCCGGGTCGACGTCCAGCCGCTCGTGGAGGGCGCGCAGCACCGCCTCCAGATCCCCGACCACGCCCAGGCCGGTGAACGGCGCCTGGTCGATCTCCCGGTCGGTGATCTGCACCGGCGCCAGTTTCCGCAGCGCCGACTCCGAGAACGGCGTGTCGATCTGCGGGATCTGCGTGCCGAGGAACATCACCGTCTGCTCGTCCGAGGGCCGCATGGCCCCGTCCCGGTAGAGGTATTCGTGGACGCGGGCGGAGTAGCCGTACATGCTGAGCGTGCCGATGAACTCCTCCACCGTCCGCCCGTCGCGGTAGCGGCTGACGGTGCCCGGCTGTGCGACCGAGTCGGCGAGTGCGATGCCCGCCTCGCGAGCCAGCGAGTACATCAGCTCCTTCGCGCTCTCGCGCAGCGGTCCGACCTGGCACAGGAGCCGCCGGCGCCCGGTGTTGAGCAAGGTGGCCAGTTCCTCGATCCCGGGGGAGCGCACCGCCTCGACGCGCGGGGCGGGGGTGGCGACGGCCGGCGGCACCTCCTCGGCCGGAAGAGTCGTCTGGAGCACGTCGCGCGGTGCGATCACCATGACCGGCCCCCGGTCGGCCGAGTACGCCTCGAACGCCTCGGCGAGCCCACGGGCGATGTCGTCGGACTTGCCGATGTGCACCACCGGGAAGCCGCGGGCCAGCAGCGAGGGGCGGCTGTCCTCGGTGCGGTGGATCGTGCCCTGGAAGGGGTGCCACTGGTCCTCTCGGGAGTCGCAGCAGATGATGAAGCCCTTCGTGCGCACAGCGACGTGGTTGGCCAGGGTGCCGCGGAACTCCTCGTGCATGCCACTCGTGGCGACGATGGCGAACGGCGCCGCGTCCAGGGTCCAGCGCGCCAGCGCGGAGCAGGCGAGGCTGTGCTCGCTGGGTCCGCGCACGATCGGATTCCCGCCCGCGACCGCGCGCCGCTCGATGTCGTCGATGAACGTGGCGACTCCGGAGCCCGTGTAGTAGTGCAGCCCCCAGGAGGAGCCGGCCTGTGCGGTCAGGAAGTCGGCGATGGCGTTCGCGATGGTGCTGGCTTTCATTTCCGGCCGCAGCCGGCTGGTGCTGTGCAGCTGGACCGAGTCCACGAAGGCGCAGGCGATGTCGGCGGTGACCACCCACTCCTCCTCGGGATACCAGCGCGGGGTGAACTGCTCGACGGAGTAGAAGCTCTCGACGTCCGGATCGGTGTAGACCTGGACGGAGCACGGGCCGGGCTCGAAGGCCACCGTGTCACCGAGCGAGCGCGCCAGTTCGGCCAGCCGCCTGTTCAGGTCGTCGGGTGATGTCATCCGGTAGCGGTGCTCGGCGTGGTCGATCACCAGCAGGCTCAGCACGGCCTTGTGGTCTCCGGCCGCCTCCAGCGCCGCCTTGTCGACCTCGTCCAGCGAGGAGACCGTCAGCAGGGTGAGGCGGTCCTCGGGAGCCACCAGATCGAGGAAGCGCAGACCGCGCTGGACGACCTCCTGGTAGTCCTGCTGCGACGGTGCGGGAGCCGGGGGAGCGCCCACGTCGGTCTCCCGCGTCCCGGCCAGATCGGTCAGGGCACGGCTCGCCGCAGGGCCCACCGCGTCACGGTCGGTGACCACGACCACCAGGCGGTGGGTGGAGCTGATGGGTGGCAACTCGGACATGTGTTACTCCCTCATGAGTGTGGTCGGGCGACGTTCCGAAGAGACGGGAAGCGGTCGGCGGAGTCGGGCACAGGCGGGCGGGGGCGGGCAGCGGCGGGACATCAGTTGCGGAGGCGGAGCACCGCGCCCCAAGGTGCGCGGCCCGGCCGCCTCGGGTCGGGCTCGGGCAGCAGGGCCAGCAGCCGCATGAGTGGGGAGAGGCGCTTCCAGCGCGCCGCGGCGGACAGCTGGGTGGAGACGGACTCGACCCTCCAGCCGCCCCGTTCGAAGAAGGCGACGCCGTCGGACGGACCGAAGGTGACCGGGGCGTTGTTCTTGCGGCTCGCCTTGTCCGACAGCTTCACCACGGCCGGGCTGACGACATCCGTGATCCACCAGTGCGCCCCATAGGAGCGCAGTTGCGAGGTCAGCTCCCGGACCTGGGCGTGCTCCAGATACAGCAGCAGCCCTTCCGTGATGACCAGCGTCCGGCCGGGCAGCCCGAGCGTTCGGGCGAGGAAGGCGCCGCGCGCGTCGGCGTCGGCCAGGTCGACCGGTACGCGCTCCAGCCGGCACCGCGGGGTCTCCGAGGCGAGCGCCTTGTCCTTCTCCTCGATGAGCGGGGGCAGATCCACCTCGATCCACTCCAGGTCCGGCGGAAGGTCCAGCCGGTACGGCCTGGCGTCCAGCCCGGCGGCGAGGTTGACCACCCGGGTGCAGCCCTCGTCCAGACACGCCGCGATCAGATCGTCGATCAGCTTCGTCCGGGCGATGAAGAACCAGCCGTTGCCGAAGGAGCGCTTGGCCTCCTCCGCGATGATCCGGCCGCGTTCACCGGCCAGCCCGGCGGCGAACGGGTCACGGAAGAGGGCGTCGGGCCGGGCGGACTCCCGCGCCCGGTACTCGGCCACCCAGCGCGCGGTGTCCGAGACGTTGTGCATCACCGATTTCACCATGGGTTCTCCCAAACGCCGCGGGGACGGGCGGCTGAAATGTGTGGGGCTGTCGCGATCGGCGGCAGCGGTGGGTGTATGGGTCGGGCAGTCTTCGGCCGTCGCGGTCGCGGGAGCCGGTGTCGCGGGGGAGGGTGCGGGTAGACTCCCCAAACTCTGAAGTCTCCTGCTTTTTGGTGACTTGCGCTGTTCCGTCCACTGCCGAAGTCGAAGGAGCCCCTGTTCATGACCACTCCGCAAGCACGACGGGTCGACGTGCCGAAAGTCCTCCTGGACAGCAAGGAGTTCACGGACGCGCACTACATGTCGGCCTACGAGGTGCCGGCCCCCGACGCCCGGTCCGTGACAGCCGAACAGTGGGGCCGGGCGACCTTCGAAGGCGCTCCCGCCCCGGTCCGCGGCTTCCTGGGGATGGGCTGGACCCAGGTGCTCCGGCTGCGGTTGGGGCCCAGGTCCTCGCGTGAGCACATCCTGGGCTGGCACCTGTCCGGACCGGTCTCCACGCAGGACGACGACTTCGACTCGCTCGTACTCGAAGGCCACTCCGGGCTCGTGGCCACCTACAACATCGTGATGGTCAAGAGCGCCGCCGTCGTATGGGCCACCGCGGTGCACTTCCGCAAGCCGGCCGGCCGCGTGGTCTGGCGTACGGCCCAGCCGGTCCACCAGCTCGCCGTGCCCACCCTGCTCAAGCGAGCCGGCAGGTCCCTCTCCCTCGGCTGACGCGTGGGTGTGCCCGGCCGGTCCGGTGCCCCCGGCCGGGCTCTTGTCCCCGGCTGTGCGCACGGGCGCGCCGACGGCCGGAGCGGCGGGTCCCGCCCTGTGCCCCGCTCGTGGCGGAACCCGCCGGGTCCGTCCTGGAGCCGTGCGCTCCGGCCGGACGAGCGGTACCGGCCGGAGCGCCTCTAGTGGAACTGTTCCTCCTCGGTGGAGCCGGTCAGCGCGGTGGTGGCGGAGGCCGGGTTGAGGGCACTGGCGACGGCGTCGAAGTAGCCGGTGCCGACCTCGCGCTGGTGCTTGACGGCGGTGAAGCCCTGCCGCTGGGCGGCGAACTCCTTCTCCTGCAGGTCGACGTAGGCGGTCATGCCGTGCTCGGCGTAGCCGCGGGCGAGGTCGAACATCCCGTGGTTGAGGGAGTGGAATCCGGCCAGGGTGATGAACTGGAAGCGGTAGCCCATGGCCGCCAGCTCGCGCTGGAACTTGGCGATCTGGTCGTCGTCCAGTGCCGCCTTCCAGTTGAAGGAGGGCGAGCAGTTGTAGGCGAGCAACTGGTCGGGGTGGTGGGCCTGGACGGCCTCGGCGAACTCGCGGGCCTGTGCCAGATCGGGGGTGCCGGTCTCCATCCACAGCAGGTCCGCGTACGGCGCGTAGGCGATACCGCGGGCAATGGCCGCCTCCATGCCGTTGCGAACCCGGTAGAAGCCCTCGCCGGTACGCTCTCCGGTGCAAAAACGCGCGTCGCGTTCATCGACGTCGCTGGTGAGCAGGGTGGCGGCCAGCGCGTCGGTGCGGGCGACGACGAGGGTGGGCACGTCGGCGATGTCGGCGGCCAGCCGGGCCGCGTTGAGGGTGCGGATGTGCTGGGACGTGGGCACGAGGACCTTTCCGCCCAGGTGCCCGCACTTCTTCTCGGAGGCGAGCTGGTCCTCGTAGTGGATGCCGGCCGCCCCGGCGGCGATCAGCGCCTTGGTGAGTTCGAACGCGTTGAGGGGACCGCCGAACCCCGCCTCGGCGTCGGCGACGATGGGCACCAGCCAGTCGGTGGTCCCGTCCGTGCCCTCGGCGGTGGCGATCTGATCGGCGCGCAGCAGCGCGTTGTTGATGCGGCGCACCACCTGCGGCACCGAGTTGGCGGGGTAGAGGCTCTGGTCGGGGTAGGTGTGCCCGGCCAGGTTGGCGTCGGCTGCGACCTGCCACCCCGACAGATACACGGCCTGCAGACCCGCCTTGACCTGCTGGACGGCCTGCCCGCCGGTCAGTGCTCCCAGCGCGTGGATGTAGTCGCGCTCGTGGAGCTGCCGCCACAGCCGCTCGGCACCGCGCCGTGCGAGCGTGTGCTCCTCCCGCACACTCCCGGAGAGTCGCACCACGTCCTCGGCACTGTAGGTCCGTGCCACGTCCTTCCACCGCGGTTCCGTCGCCCACCGCCGACCGAGCCGCTGTGCCGTTGCCGTTCCTGTCTGCGTCATGGCCTTCCCGTCATCGGTGTTCCGGGCCCGCGGCCCGGGTGCTGTCGTTGTCGTCCGAGAGGCGTGCGAACCAGTCGCCGAGCACCCGCGCGGCCAGCGGTGCCTTGCTCTCCAGGACCGAGAAGTGGTCGGCCGGCAACGACTCGGCGAAGTCCGCCGCCTTCCACGTGGGATCGATGGGGGCGTTGAGTTCCGCGTCCGGGTCCGTGGCGCGCACGGCCAGCGTCGGCGCCTCGATGCCGCGTGGCGCCCACTCCTCGTACAGCCGCAGATAGGCGCCCATCGCCATCAGGTTGTCGTCGTTGACGACCAGGCCCGTCGGGTCGCGGTGGAGGATCTCGCTCATCGCCCAGACGAACAGCGCCTCACGTTCCTCGGCCTTGTCGATGTCGTAGGTGTCGATCATGACGACGCCTTCGACCCGGTGACCCGTGCTCTCCAGCTGCTCGGTGATCGCCTGGGCGACCAGTCCGCCGACCGAGTGGCCGACCAGTGCCAAGGGGCGGCCGGCCGCCGCCTGCAGCGCCGACCGCGCCATCGCCTCGACCGCCACCTGCCAGGAGGCCGGCAGCGGCTGCGACTTCCCGAACCCCGGCAGGACCAGCGCGGAGATCGGCAGCCGTGGCGTGAACTCCGAGGCCAGTAGGGCGAACTGGTGCGGCCCGGAGCCGGCCAGGAACGACGGTACGCACACCACCGCGGGGTCCGCCGCCCCGTCCGCGACCAGCACCGAACCCGCCGCCTCACCCAGCTCGGCGACCGTGCTGAAGGACGGCCGGAACCGGGAGGCTCCCGTGATCACCGGTACGGCGTCGGAGATGGTGCCCTCGATATGCGCGCGGCGCAGCAGCGTGGTGAAGGCCCCCGACCTCCGGTCGTGCTCGTCCTCGGAGCGGGGCGCGGGCGCGGCGGGTTTCGAGTCCGTCTCCGTGAACCAGTACCGCTGCCGCTGGAAGGCGTACGTGGGCAACTCCACGCGCGGCGTGTCCCGACCCGCGTACAGGACCGACCACTCGACACGGACACCGCCCACGTTGGCCTCGGCCAGCGTCCGCCAGAACCCGTCGGCCTCCTCGACCCCTTCGGCGAGGGGCGGGGTGACGTGCACCTCGTCCGGTTCGCAGTCGGTCGAGGCGAGCGCCGCGGTGACCGTACCGCTGAGCGACGGCTGCGGACTGATCTCGACAAAGGCCCGGAACCCCTGCGCCACCCGCTCGCCGACGGCAGCCTTCAGCGGCTCGTCACCGCCGCCGTCGCCCTCCGGAACACGGCCGGTCACAGCACGGGCCGCCTCCGCCAGGGAGCGGCTTCCGTCGATCACCGACGCCGCCGGCTCGCCGCCGGGTTCCGCCAGTACGGCCTCCGGCTGCACACCGAACGCCCGCCACAGTGCGGCCAGCGACACCTGGACCGCGAACAGGACCGGCGCGAAGACTTCCGGCCGGTCGAGTGCGGGGGCTTGGGCGGGGTCGGTCACCGCTTCGAGGAGGTTCCAGTCGGTGTGCGGCGCCAGGGCTTCGGCGCACCGCTCCAGCTGTTCGACGAAGGCCGGTGCCGCGCCGGCCGACCGCAGGAGGCCGCGCACCGACTCCAGGGACTGCGCCCGAGGAGCGGGAACCACGAACGCGATCCGTCCGGGCCGCACCCGGGCCGGCGGCACCACATGGGGGCTCGGTTGTTTGGTGGTGAGGTGGTTGAGGGCGGTGGTGAGTTGGGTGTGGTTGTGGCCGATGAGGGTGGTGCGGTGGGGGTGTTGGGTGCGGGTGGTGAGGGTGTGGGCGATGTGGGTGGGGTGGTGGTGGGGGTTTTGGGTGAGCCAGTGGTGGAGGCGTTGGGCTTGTGCGGTCAGGGCGGTGGGTGTTTTGGCGGAGAGGGGCCAGACGACGGGGGTGTCGGGTTCGGGTTCGGGTTTGGGCTCGGTGTTGGTGTTGGTGTTGGTGCGGATGGTTGTGCTGGTGCGGGTGGTGCTGCTCGTCTCGATGGTGTCGTTGCGGGTGTCGTTGGGTGGTTCTTGGAGGATGAGGTGGGCGTTGGTGCCGCTGGCGCCGAAGCTGGAGATGGCGGCGCGGCGGGGTCGGTGGGGTGTGGGGTGCCAGGGTTGGGGTGTGGTGAGGAGGGTG
>NZ_JAGPXJ010000077.1:0-38023 GCF_018070605.1 Streptomyces sp. B15 | reverse complement strand
GACCCGTCGAACCGGCCCGAGCTCGATCCGTACGGTCTCGCGGACACCGGGTCGGACCTGTGGCCGCGCAAGGACAACTCCTTCATCCTCCCGCTCGAACTGCGTCCCCGTGACGAGGAGCTCGGCCGGGTGTGGATGCGCGACACCTACGTCAACTGCTTCGTCGTCGACGGCCGTCCGGTCTACGTCGCCACCGGCACCACCCGCGTTCCCGGGCTGGAGGCGGCGGCCCCCTGGAACGACGGCATCTTCGTATGGGTCTCCCGGTCGCTGCGCGGGCCGTGGCGACTCGTCGACACGACCGGCGTACGGCCGAACGCCGAGAAGGGCAAGGTGTGGTCGCCCGAGTTCGTCGGCGAGAACCGGCCCGGACGCACTGTCGTCGCCCAGTGGCAGGAATACTGGCACGACGACCGGTTCGGCAGGCGCGGCCAGGCGTGGGCGCCGGAGGTGCACCACTTCCGCGGCAGGTGGTACATCGTCGCGTGCATGGGCGACCATTCCCGGAAGGTCGGCTCGTTCCTGCTGGTGAGCGAGGGCGGGATCGAAGGACCGTACCGGCTTGTCGAAGGCAACCTCGACAAGCCCTTCGGCGACTCGTTCATCGGCGGACCGAAGTTCATCGAGCCCGGCGCCTACCACCACATCGACGGGAGCCTCTACACCGAGGGCGACGACGCCTGGCTCGTACTGCACAACGACCTGTACGCGAAGTTCCGGGACGACATGGAGGACATCGTCCCGACGACGAACCTCCCGAGGTTCCGGCAGACGCCCTACTCACCGGAGCCGTATCTCGAAGGCGCGTACGTGTTCAAGTACCGGGGCAAGTACTACCTCGTGCACGCCGCGTGGGACCGGACATCGCTGAATCCGGACGGCAGCACTCGCTACGCCTACGACCCTCCGGGCCCCGGCCGCGTGCAGTACCAGTACGACGCGGTCGTCGCCGTCTCGGACACCTTCGAGGGCCCGTACTCCCAGCGGTGGACCGCGGGTGTGGGCGCCGGGCACAACAACTTCTTCGTGGACGGGAGCGGCCGTCTGTGGGCGACGTTCTTCCGCAACCCGAACGTGGGCCACTGGTCGGACCCCGCCCGCCTCGCCGACGCGGCCGTGCCCGGGGTCGTACGGCTGGAGTGGACGGGGCCGCAGGGCAACCGGCTGTACGTCCGACGCCGCGACCGGGGTCACGGCACGGTCGGTGACTGACGTCCCGAAACCGCCCGTACGTGGCGGCGGGCCCCCGGAGGGGGCAGGACGGTCCGGCCGTCGGCTGAGCAGCTCAGCCGACGGCGGGGACGCGGGCCACCCGGAAGCCGAGGTTGCCGGTGGTGCTGTCCGGGGTGTTCGCGGTGCGGGCCGCGACGCGGTAGCGGTTGCAGTAGGAGTCATGGCACAGATAGGAGCCGCCACGCATCACCCGCAGCCCCGGCTCCTTCGGGTGCCAGGTGTCCGCCGTCCACTCCCACACGTTGCCCGAGACGTTGAACAGCCCGAAGCCGTTGGGCGGGTAGGCGTGCACCGGAGCGGTTCCGGCGTAGCCGTCCTCGGCGGTGTTCCTGGCCGGGAAGGCGCCCTGCCAGATGTTGCAGTGGTGCACCCCGTGGGGGGTGAGGTCGTCACCCCACGGGTAGCGGGCCTGGTCGAGCCCGCCACGGGCCGCGTACTCCCATTCCTCCTCGGTCGGCAGCCGCCCGCCGTCCCAGGCGCAGAAGGCGCACGCGTCCGCCCAGCTGACGTGGGTGACCGGATGGTCCCAGCGGCCGGCCAGCCCGCTGCCGGGGCCCTCCGGGGCGTCCCAGCGGGCCCCTTCCACACCGCACCACCACGGGGTGGCGTCCGGGCGCGGGGAGATCTTGCGCAGCCGCCCGGGAAGGAACTTCGCGAAGACGTAGCTCCAGCCGGAGCGCTCGGCGTCGGTGCGGTGGCCGGTCGCCGCGACGAAGGCGGCGAAGCGTGCGTTGGTGACGGCGTAGGCGTCCATGGTGAACGGCGCCACGGTGACCCGGCGTACGGGCCCCTCACCGTCGCCGGGGTTCACATCGGTGTCCTCGCTGCCCATCCGGAACGTGCCACCGGACAGTTCGATCCGCGTCCGGTACTCCTCGGCCGCTCCGTCGGGCGGTCCGGTCGTGGCCGCAGCCGTGGGGGCCACGTACGCGGCCGGCCGGCGGGCGGGAGCGCAGCAGCCGCGCGGCCCGGTCCCGGAGTCCGACGGGGTCACGCGCCCCCCTCCTCCCCCGCCCCGCCGGGCGCGGGTGCCGTGTCCGGCTCGCTCTCGAAGGCCGAGAGGGTGGTGTCGTAGTCGGTCTCCACGTCGTACATCGGCGACATCCAGTGGAAGAAGTTGTCACCCCGCTCGCGCAGCAGATCGTAGAGCGTACGGGTCAACTCGGCACGTACGTCGCGCAGTTCCGGGTGGTCGTAGCGGTTGTGCAGCTCGTCGGGGTCGGTGTGCAGATCGTAGAGCTCGTTGCGGGACTCGGGGTTGACCACCAGCTTGTAGCGGCGGGTGCGCAGCATGCGCTGGGGGTAGGGGAAGTGGTGGCCGTGGAACTCCGCGAGATGGTGCGGGGCCCACTCGGGCCGCTCGCCCGCGGCCAGCGGCAGCAGGCTACGGCTGTCCACGGCCGGTTCGGTGTCGCTGCCCGCCAGGTCGAGGATGGTGGCGGTGCAGTCGGTGAGCGAGACGAACTCGTCACGGACCTGGCCGCGCGGCGCGCCGGGGACCTTCAGGAGGCCGGGTATCCGGTAGATGTCCTCGTACATCGCCGGGCCCTTGTCGTGCAGCCGGTGGGCGCCGGTGAACTCACCGTGGTCGGCCGTGAAGAACACCGCGGTGTGCTCCTCCAGCCCCAGTTCGCGGACCGCGTCCAGGATGCGTCCGATCTGCTCGTCGATGAGGGTCACATAGCCCCAGTAGACGGCGATCAGTTTGCGGCTCTCCTCCAGCGGCATCGTGTCGAACGCCCACAGCCTGCTGTAGTTGCTCTGTACCGGGGGCTTCGCCGCGAAGGTCTCGCTCACCGAGGCGGGCAGCTCGACCAGCGCGGGGTCGTACATGTCGTAGTACGCGTCCGGGAGGATGTAGGGCAGGTGCGGGCCGAAGAAGTGGGTGGCCAGGAAGAACGGCCGGTCTCCAGCCGGGCCTGCCCCCGCCCGTCCCGCTCCGGGCGCCGCGCCCACTCCGTCCGCCACCCAGCGGCGCAGCATCTCGATGGTGCGGGTGGCGAGGTAGTGCTCGAAGGTCGCCTCGACGGGCTGGCGCAGCCGGGCGGCGAGGAGGTTGCCGGGGCTGCCGTTGGGAGTGGTGCCGCGGACGGGGTCGGTGATGCGGTACGGGGGAAGGCCGTTCTCCTCCAGGTGGGCGAGGTAGTCCGGGTGGTCCACGGGGTTGTGCCAGCCCGCGAGGTCCGGGCCCTCGAAGCCGTAGTCCGCGGCGGTCCGGCGCACTCCCCCGTGCCATTTGCCCAGCAGGCCCAGCCGGTAACCCTCGGCACGCAGTTGGCCGGCGAAGGTGAACTGGTCGTCGGCGAGGTCTTCCAGATAGCCGACGTTGCGTTCGTAGTTGGCCAGCAGCTTGTGACGGAAGGGCGCGGCGCCCGTGAGCAGGCTGGCACGTGCCGGGGTGCAGATCGCGGTGGGGGTGTAGCAGTTGTCGAACCGGGTGCCTTCGGCCGCGAGCCGGTCCAGGTTCGGGGTGCGGACATGGGGGTTGCCGTAGGCACCGAGGGTGTCCACCCGGTGCTGGTCGGTCATGAGGAAGAGCATGTTCGGTCGGCCTGACGCCGGCGGGAGCGGCCCGGGGCGGGCGGCGGGCCGCTCCGGGCCAGCGCCACGCGAGGCATGCTCCGGCCCCCTGAAGATTTATGTCAATACTGCGCACATAAATCGGGGCCGGCTCGGAATCTCTTTGTTCCGACTCATTGACGAAAAACTGTGGCGCTCACCATGCTGTGCGGCATGCAGGCACACGACGGCCCCCTGACGCGGCTGCGCAAGAGTCATGAGCAGTCCGTTCTGGATCTCCTCCGCAAGCACGGCCCGCTCAGCCGGGCCGAGTTGGGCACCCACAGCGGCCTGTCCCGCACCACCCTCTACGACATCGTCGCGGGCCTGGTGGAGGGCGGCGCCGTGGTCGCCTCCACCCCGCCGGCGGAGGTGCGCAGGCGCGGCCGGCCGGTCGAGAAGCTCAGCCTCAATCCGGACGCCGGAGAGGCGATCGGCATCGACTTCGCCCGCCGCGCCGTCCACGTCTCGGCCGTCAACGTGGCCCACGAGATGATCGGTTCCGCCAGCGAGGCGCACGCGGCCGATCTCACCTGGGCCCAGCGCGCCGACATCGCCGAACGTCTCCTCGGCACGCTCGGCGGCTCGGGCCGGGCCGGATCGGCCCGGAACGGGCCGGCCGAGGGCCCACGACCCGGTACGCTCCGGCTCGGCTCGCTCAGCGCCATCGGGGTCGGCGTGGTCGGACCGATCACCGATCCCGGCGGTGCGGAAGCCCACGCGCTCAGCATCGACGGCCTGCCCGGCCTGCTCCGCGAACGGTTCGGCGTCCCGGTGCTGCTCGACAACAACACCCGACTCGCGGCACTGGCCGAAGCCGTATGGGGTGCGGCCTCCGACGGCGGCGACGTGTTGTATCTGCGGCTGTCCCACGGGGTGGGCGGCGGACTGGTCGTCGGCGGTTCCCTGCACCGCGGAATGTACGGGATGTCGGGCGAGTTCGGGCACATCACCGTCGACCCGCAGGGCGCACCGTGCGAATGCGGCGGCACCGGCTGCCTGGAGACCGTCGCCTCACTCGACGCCGTCGTGCACCGCTACCGCTCGGCCGGTGGCCGGGCCGAGGACATCGCCGCCTTCCTGTCCGCCGCCGCGTCCGGGGACCGGATCGCGCACGCAGTGCTGGAACAGGTCGGCACCGACATCGGCACGGTACTGGCGGCCGTGTCCAACGCGGTCGGTCCGGGCGTCATCGTCGTCGGCGGTGAACTGGCCCAGGCCGGTGCGGCGCTGATCGAGCCCGTCGAGCGGGCCCTGCGCACCCATGTGATGCCGATGGTCCGCGACCGGGTGCGCGTACGGCGCGCCACCCTCGGCGAAGCCGGCAGCGCCCTGGGCGGCATCGCCCTCGTCCTGCACGAATCCCCTCTGCTCTCCCGCTATCCGCAGCCCGTCACCGAGGAGCTCGCGTGAACCCAGTGAGGCACCCATGGCCGTGATCGTCCCTCCCGAGAAGACCGCCGTGGCCCAGGCCCCACGGCGCACCGCGCGCCGCTCCCGGCACCGACCGCTCGCCCTCAACGTCCTCGCGCTGGTGGCCGGCGTCCTCGGCTGGGCGGTCGTGGCGGCGCTGGAGCTGGTGGAGAACCTTCCCACGCCGCTCGCCGTGGCGCAGCAGGCCGGTGACATGGTCGCCGACGGCACACTGATGACCGACACGCTCGCCAGCCTGCGTCGGGTCTTCCTCGGCTACGCCCTCGGTGTGGTCGTCGCCGTACCCGTGGGCTTTCTGATGGGCTGGTATCCGACGGTGCGCGCCGTGGTCGAGCCCTACATCCAGTTCTTCCGCACCATCCCACCGCTCGCGCTCATCCCGCTGACGGTGGTGCTGCTCGGGATCGGCGAGGTACCGAAGATCGCGGTCATCTACCTCGCCTCGTTCATGGCCTGCGTCGTCTCCTCCTTCCAGGGTGTCGTCGATGTGGACCGCACCCTCATCAACGCGGCGCGGGTGCTGGGCGCCTCGGACCGGGTCATCTTCGCCAAGGTGGTCGTCCCGGCATCCACACCGTTCATCCTCGTCGGGATGCGCATCGGACTCGGCGCCTCCTGGGCAACCGTGGTCGCGGCCGAACTGATCGGCGCCCAGGAAGGACTGGGCTACCGGATGCAGAAGGCGTCCACCTGGTTCGAGATGGACACGATCTTCGTATCCCTCATCACCATCGGCGTGCTCGGGCTGCTCATGGACCGGCTGCTGCTGCTCGCCGAACGACGGCTCACCGGCTGGCAGGAGCGACGATGAACAGCAGGATCAGCTTCCAGGACGTGGTGAAGACCTTCCCGCTGAAGGGGGCCGAGTTCACCGCCCTGGACGGGGTGTCCCTGGACATCGCCGACCAGGAGTTCGTCACCGTCGTCGGCCCCTCGGGGTGTGGCAAGAGCACCCTGATGAGCATGGCCGCCGGCCTCCAGGAGCCCAGCTCGGGCCGGGTGCTGGTGGACGGCAGACCGGTGACCGGGCCCGGTCCCGACCGCGGTGTCATCTTCCAGCAGTACGCGCTCTTCCCATGGCTGACGGTGCGCCAGAACGTGGAGTTCGGTCTCAAACTGGCCGCCGTCCCCGCCCAGGAGCGGCGCCGCCGGGCCGCCGAGGCCATCACGCTGGTGGGGCTGGACGACTTCGCGGACGCACTGCCCAAGACCCTCTCGGGCGGTATGAAACAGCGCTGCGCCATTGCCCGCGCCTACGCGGTGGACCCGCAGGTCCTGCTCATGGACGAGCCGTTCGGTGCGCTGGACGCCCTCACCCGGGTGCAGCTGCAGGATCAGCTGCTGGCGACCTGGAGCCGCGAGAAGCGCACCGTACTGTTCATCACCCACGACGTCGACGAGGCGGTCTATCTGGCCAGCCGGGTGGTGGTCATGGCCGCCCGGCCCGGCCGTATCCACCGGGTCGTCGATGTGGACCTGCCCTATCCCCGCACCGAGGAGATCCGGCTCTCCGCGGATTTCCGGCAGATCCGCAACGCGGTGTGGACCTCCGTCTACCACCAGGAGTCCGCCGCTCCGGCCGCCTGAGCACACCGCTGGGCGCCGAGCACCTTCCGTACCCGTTCGGCACGCGGTTCCGGGCGCCCTACGGGGCCGCATCTGCCCCCTTCCCCCTCCGCCTCCCCGTAAGGACACCTTCACCATGCCCAAAAGGCCCATCCGCCGCACTCTGTCGACGCTCTTGTCCGTCACGGCCCTGACCCTCGCCATGAACGGGTGCTCCACCGGGGCTTCGCAGGACGACGACACGGTCGACTTCGGCTACATAGGCGACTACAACGGCGCCAGCCTGCTGGCCATCGCCGAGAAGCGGGGGCTGTGGAAGAAGCAGGGCCTCACCGCCAGAACGAAGGTGTTCAACAACGGACCGGTGCAGATCCAGGCGCTCGGTTCCGGCGACCTCGACTACGGCTACATCGGTCCCGGCGCGATGTGGCTGCCCGCCTCCGGCAAGGCGAAGGTCATCTCGATCAACACCTTCACCTATGCGGACCGCGTCATCGCTCAGCCCGGCATCAAGACGATGAAGGACCTCAAGGGCAAGCGGGTCGGCGTGCCCGAGGGCACGTCCGGCGACATGATCCTCAACATCGCACTGGAGAAAGCCGGGATGACCACGAAGGACATCCAGAAGATCGCCATGGACCCGTCCACCGTCGTCTCCTCCTTCACCTCCGGAAAGATCGACGGCGCCGGCATCTTCTACCCCTCCATCGACACGATCAAGAAGAAGGTGCCGAAGCTGGAGGAGGTGGCCAGCACGAAGGAGACCGGGGACACCTTCCCCACCGCTTTCGTCGCCGGCAACAAGGTGCCGGAGAAGAAGAACACCAAGGTGATCAAGGTGCTGCAGCAGGCCAACGACTGGCGCAAGAAGCACCCCGAGGAGTCCATCGCCCTCACGGCCAAGATGCTGCACGTCAGCGAGGCGCAGGCGAAGTCCGACGCCTCGCACGTCGAGACCCTCTCCACCGACGAGCTGGTGGCCAGGACCGAGAGCGGCGAGATGGACCGCCGGCTGAAGAAGCTGGGGGAGTTCTTCCTCCGCAACGAGCAGTTGGAGAAGAACCCCGACCCGGCCGACTACTACACCGGCGCCCTCTACCGGAAGGTGCACTCCCAGTAGTCCGCCGGTGCGGGTCCGCCGCCCTCGGTGTCCCTGGCCCGGACAGTTCGGACAGCCTCTGGTGCCGCTCCCGGCCTGCCCGGGTACTGCGGGCTCCGGGCCCGCCCCGGGCTAGGGCGGGAAGGTGACGGGAAGGTGGTCGAGCCGGGTCTCCCACGTGGAGGCGGTGTCCGTGAGCCCGCCGGGGTCGCCGCTCAGGGCGAGGCCGGGAAGGCGGTGGATCAGCACCTCCACGGCCGTCTCGATGATGGCCTGGCCCACGGCCTGCCCCGGGCAGGCGTGGGGGCCGCTGCTGAAGGCCAGATGGGCCTGATTGCCGCGTACCGCGGTGCCGGTGTGCGGACGGATCTCCGGGTCCAGGTTGCCCGCGGCCAGGCCGAGGATGAGCAGGTCCCCGGACCTGACGTGCTGGCCTCCGAGTTCGCAGTCGGCGTTGGCGAAGCGACCGGGGAGCACGGCCAGCGGCGGCGAGTTCCACATCGCCTCTTCGACGATCGCCGTGATGGTCATCTGTCCGCTCACCAGGTCGGAGAGGCGTGACTCGTTGCTGAGGATGGACTGCAGCACCCGCGCCAGCAGGTTGCTGGTGGTGGCGTGGGCCGCGATGAGCACCAGCCGCAGGTGGTTCTGCACCTCGTCGTCGTCCAGGGCGGCCGGGTGCTGGATCAGCCCGGTGGCGAAGTCGGGGCCGGGTTCGGCACGTTTGTGGGCCGTGAGGTCGGCGAGCACCCGTGCGATGCGCTCGTTGGCCGAGATCGCTCCTTCCCCGCCCGCCATCATCTCGGCACAGGCCGTCGCCAGATACTTCCCGTCGGACTCCGGCAGCCCGAAGAGCCGCGTCAGGACGAGCATCGGCAGATACTCGGCGTACTGGAGGACCAGGTCGGCCTGTCCGGTGTCCGCGAAGGCGTCGATCTGCTTGTTGGCGAAGTGGACGACGTGGCGGCGTATCCCGCGGTTGGCGACCGTCTCCATGCTCTCGGTCACCGCCCCGCGCAGCCGCTGATGCGGCTCCCCGTCCTGCGAGAGGCAGTCGGGGCGCCACCCCAGCATCGGGATGAGCGGCGAGGTCTCCTCGACCCGCCCCTCCTCCCAGTCCCGCCATTTGCGCGAATCCCGACTGAACTGACCGGGGTTGTCCAGCACCCGCCGGTTCTCCCGGTAGCCGAGTACGAGCCAGGCGGGCACGTCGCCCTCCAGCAGGACGGGCGCCACCGGCCCGTACTGCTTGCGCAGCCGGGAGTAGGTCCCGTACGGATCGGCCGTGGACTCGGCCGCGTACAGCCTCGTGGTGGCGCCGGTGTGCCGTGCGGGGCAGCCCACGGGCGGGGTCGGCGCGTCAAGGTGCGGACTGTCGGAGGGCTGGACGTTCATCGCGGCTCCAATGCGGCAACAGACCGTTCCTTGATGTGGCGGATGAGCGCGATCAGCACATCGCGGCTCGACGCCCGGTCGCGTGCGTCGCAGGTGACGATCGGTGTCTGCGGGGAGATGGCCAGGGCCTCCCGTACCTCCTCGACCGGGTGGTTGTGGGCATCGGGGAAGAGGTTGAGGGCGATGACGAACGGCACCTCCAGCCGCTCCATCTCCTCGATGGCGCGGAAGCTGGACTCCAGCCGCCGGGTGTCCACCAGGACGACCGCGCCGAGGGCGCCCTTGAACAGGCCGTTCCACAGGAACCAGAACCGCTCCTGCCCCGGCGTGCCGAACAGGTACAGCACCAGTTGCTCGTTGAGGCTGATCCGACCGAAGTCGAGACTGACAGTGGTGCTCTTCTTGTCCGCCACGCCGACCAGATCGTCGACGCCGACAGTGGCCTGTGTGAGGGTCTCCTCGGTGGTGAGCGGCACGATCTCGCTGACCGAACCGACCATCGTCGTCTTCCCCGTGCCGAAACCGCCGGCGACCATCACTTTGACCGACCGGCTTCCCGCGTGCAGCGCTTCCGCCCGTTGCGGAAACGCCGGCCGGTCAAAGCCGTTGAAGTCCACTGAGTACCTCCTCGAGAAGCGCGAGGTCGGGTCCGTGGTCGCCCGTACCTGCAATGGGATCACGGGCTTCCACACGGCCTGTGTTCAGCAGGTCGGCCACCAGTACCGAGAGGATGTTGAAAGGCAGCCCGAGGTGTGCGCCGAGTTCGGCCACCGACAACGGGTCGCGGCACCACCGGAGGATGGCGTCGTGCTCGGGCTGGGTTCCCGGTTCCGGTGTGGAGTGGGCGACGATCAGAGTGGCCACATCGAGGGTCGACGCGTCCGCCGTGGGCGCGCTGCGGCCTTGGGTGAGTATGTAGTAGCGCTCCAGCCCGGGCAGGCCCGAGCCTGCTTGCGGCTCGGTCATCCAGACTGCTCCTGGCGCGGGACGGTGCCGAGGAGGTCACCCATCCTGCGGGCGCAGTCCCTCATCTGGTGCCCCAGCAGTCCCTGGTCGAGCCCCTTCCTGGCCAGCACGCCCAGGTACGTCTCGTTGCCGGCGCGTACGACGAACAGATGGCCGCCGTCGACCTCGATCCCGGCGAGCCGCAGCTGGCCCTTCTCCTTCGGGAATTGCTCGGCGACGGGCTGGGCCAGTGACTGCAGGCCGGCGACGATGGCGGCGAACCGGTCGGCGTCGTCGGTCTCCGCGCCGTACGAGGTGATGGCCTTCCCGTCCGAGGAGGCCACCAGGGCGAAGCGGATCTCCGGGATGCTCTCGGCCAGGTCGCGGAGCGCCCAGCTCAGGTCGGTCTGGTGCTGCGTCATGTGGCTAGTCACTCTCTTGTTGCTCGTCGGGGCGGTCGTTCTTGTCGGGCCCGTTCGTCGGGCCGCTGCCGGACACGAAGGCGGCCAGGCCGGCGAACGACTCCTCCGGCGGCACGCCCCCGGTGTCCCCCGTCGCGGCGCGTGTGCCGTGGCCCGGAACCGGCGCATCCGTGAACTGCTTGCTCCGCTTGGGCAGCCCGCCGGGTGTGGTGGCGCCCGTGACCAGCTCCTCGTCCGGGCTGTCCGAGCGGTTCCGGCCGGCTGTACCCGCCGGGCCCTCCGGGGCGGCGGGGCCGACCGTGACGGGCTCGGGTGGGGTCCTGACGGGTTCGGGGCGCGGACGGGGCATGGGAGCCCGGGTCAGGGCCGACTCGGAGTACGGGCGCTTGTCGAGGGGCTTGAAGTACTTGTGGGGCACCACGACGACCACTGCGGTGCCCAGCCACGGCGAGTCGTCGAAGGTGACGGTGATGCCGTACTTGCGGGCGAGGTTGCCCACGACGCGCAGGCCGAGCTGCGCGTCCTCGGCCAGCCCACCCGGTCCCGAGCCGACCGCCACACCGTTCAGCAGCCGCAGCGCCTGGCGCCGCTTCTCGGCCCTGAGCCCGGTGCCCGCGTCCTGGATCTGGATGCCCAGCCCGTTGGGTACCTCCCGGCCGGAGACGATCACCGGCTCCGACGGGGGCGAGTACCGCGCCGCGTTGTCCATCAGGTGGGCGAAGATCAGCGTGAGATGGTCGACCAGGTTGCCGTCCACGCCCAGTTCGGGAAGCCGGCGCAGCTGTACGCGCTTGTACTCCTTGATGCGCGCCATGCCGCCGCGTACCACGCTGAGCAGCGGCTGGTGGCTCTGCCACTGCCTGCCCGGCCGGTCGGCCCCGCCCAGCACGACGATGCTGGCGGCCAGACAGTCGGCCGGGCCGATCTCCTGGTCCAGCTGCATCAGGTCCCGGGCGACCGCCGGCAGGCTGTAGTGCACACCCTGCATCTCGTGCAGTTGCGCGCGGATCTTGCTCGTGTAGACCTGCATCCGGCTGCCGATGCTGACCACCGACTGCCGGGCCGAGGTGCTGCGGTCGAACTCCTCCTCGATGGCCATCATGGCCGAGCGCAGGAGCTTCCGGAGCGTGCTTTTGAACTCCTCCGGCACGTCCGGGTCCTGGGCGAGCGGGCGCAGCACGTCGTCCATCGCCTCGCCCTGGCGCAGTTCGTCGACCGCCCTGGGCAGGAACTCGTCCGCCACTCGTACCAGCGGGGCCTTGTGCAGCTCGGTCAGCTGGGAGAGGCGCGCGTTCAGTTCGGAGACCTCTGAGGCGTGCTTCTGCCCCAGGGACGCCAGCCACTGCTGCGCCTGCTCCCTGTCCCGCGTCGCCTGCGCCTGGTGGTCAGCGGCGGCCTTGCGGGCCCGCCTCACTGAGCTCAGCAGGCGCTCGACGCAGACGGCGGTGGCGGCCGTGGCCACCGCGCCGACCAGGAGAACGGTCGTCAGGTCTCGGGCCGATCCCACGGCCGTCACCACGGCAGTGGCCGCACATATCGCTACGGGCAGTGACCACCACGCGTACCAGGCGGCGGGCAGCCGGGTTGCGGGTGGGTTCGTGGCAAGTTCCATCTGGATCCTCAACCGATTTGCTCATGCGGGCGGGTCGGAAACGCACTCGTCGTACAGCCTGTGCCGTACGGGAGGCGGCACTCACCGAATGACCTGCTGATCGTCCCGGTTCCTTCTCTTCGGAGGTACGAAGTGGTGGCGGCAGGCCACGGTTCCCCGCGAGTGCGTCAACTCGCCGGGAGTCGGGGAGCATAGCGAGAAGAAGGGGCGCCCCGCAGGAGATGCCGTGTTCTGCCATACGCATCGGATTCACGTTCGAGTGCGGCGTGTGGCCGATTTCCCTCACCTTCGTGGTGCACGACGCAAAGAAATACCTGGCAGGGCTCCGAAGGGACTGCTTCCGGCGTATACGGCAGGGCGCGGACGCGGGTGCGTTCAGCGCACTTGTCGGATCACCAACCTTTCGAGTCGGTCGTTTCACTGACGTGTTGCGCCCTTTTTTGATCAGTCACTTGAATGAGCGCCTCTCGACCGCCCGTCCCGGATGCATCCGCCGATTGTGGGGAGACTGACCCCTAGCATCGGCACCACTCCCCCATCGCGGCCCGCGTGCCCGGCTGCCGGACACGACCTCGCGAATGGCGGGGTGACAGCCGCTGCTACCCGTTCGACCTGGGCCGACGCCCCTCGGCCAACGGGTTCGGCACACCGCGCCCCGGCTCGACGAGGAGCGCGCGGCGCCACAGTACGCCGCACCGCACCGCGCATGACCGGCATGCACGCAGCACCGACGTGGGCGTTCCCACGAGCAGGAGGACTCACCGATGGGACGAAGCGGAACCAGCGATGAACTGGCAATCATGGTCAGGGAATCTGTCATTAGTTGCACGGAAGATTACAAGCGCCGCGAAGAAGCCGGCGTCGCACGCCGGAACAGCGCTGCGCGCCGTGAAGTGCGGCGCGGCGGCAACGCGATATTTCCCGTGGAAGGGGCTCTGGTCCGCGCCCCCAGGAATTTCAGCGCTCCCGACGAGCACGGCACGGCGCGCCTGCGCAGGCTGGACGAGTGCCTCGCCGTCATAAACAACGCGTTTCCCGGCGTCGAGACCGGCATCAGTCTGTGCCGGCTCACATGTGCGTTACTGGAAGGGGTCTGGCGAGAGCGGGCGGAGAGCAGCGAGATCGCCGTCTACGACGATTCGTGCGCCTGTACGCTCTGTGCGCACCTGCCCAAGCCACTCACCCGCGCGCTGGACGACTACGACTGGCGCAGGAGCGACGGGCGCCCCCTCCGGATCAAGACATGGCCCTACCGAAAGGAACTGGACAGCGTACTGACCGGCGGCTGGGTATGGACCAGGAAGATGAACGATTCGGACCGGGATCTCGGGCTCAGGTTCCGGCACGAGGACGACATCCTGGTCCTCCACGAGTACAAGCGCGTCCAGTCGGCGATCGACGTGGCCGACACCGTCCGGGCGGTCGAGCAGCGCCTGGCCGAGGACTGCACGACCAACGGCGCGCGGGCCCTGATATGCGGGCTCTACGCGGCCTACAAGCGCTCCGTCGACGAGTACTGGCTCAAGCGGCATGTGTCGGGCACCGCCACGCTCCCCCAGTCCACGCCGCTCGACAAGTCGGCCTACACCCTGCTCCAGCTCATGGACTGCCTGTTCTGGCACGTCTCCCCGGACAGCGAGCTCTGGCAGGAGGAGCACCTCGCCTCGCTGGTCCTGTGCCGGGTGCTCAACGACATGACCGATGCCCGCGCGGACGCGGTCACCGGCGAGGCCAGCAACTTCTGGCTGAGTGCCATGTCCACGCACGACAAGGCGCTGTACGGGGCGTGCGTCGTCGCGCTCATCAAATACGGGTGCATGCCGGAGGCACACGGCCTGCTGTGGAACACCTGGCTGATGGGCACCACCATCGTCTGGGAAGGGCTGACCGGGCGGCACGCCCTGTGGTTCGACGGGATCACCAACGGGCTGCCGACGGTGGACGGCTGCCCGCTGTGCGGCATCGAACCCAACGCCTGCACGGGTCTGCTCACCGACGGTGTCGCGCTGCGCGTCGGCGGGACGCCCGCGGTGGATGTGCTGGGCGAACGGGCGGCCCTGCTCTCGGCACGCTGCCGCGCGAAACACCCGCAGGCGTGGCGGCTGTTCGACAGCGAGCTGGCCGCCTTCGAGGCCCTGCACGGGGAATGGCGCGGTGACGTCGACACCGCCTGGGAGATACTGCGCCGCACCTATATAGCCGCCGTCCTCGCCTCCCTGGCGGGCGGCGAGGGCGCCCGCGACGTCCAGACCGACTCGGGGGACGTCGGCGCGGCCCTGTTCCACGCACTGCACCGGCCCCCGACCTGGAAGGAGGACACGGCCCTGCTCGCCTACATGTTCGGCTGCGCGCATCCGCACTTCCTGTGGAACGCCCAGGGCTTCGCAGCCACCGCGGTCGGCGGGGACTGGCTGGACGGTTGAACGGACCGGGCGGCCGAACGGACCGGGCGGCTGCCTTGCCCGGGCAGGGCGTCGACGGTTCGGCCGTACACCCCGGCCCCGCGCCCGCCCCAGCCACGGCGCACCTCCCCCGGCGACGGCACGAGGCCCTGTCCATGAGGGACAGGGCCTCGCCCGCACCCGCACCCGCACCCGCACCCGCACGGCTTGCGCACGGGTCATCCGTCCGAGTACCGGTTCACTGGTCGGAGTAGCTGAGATCCCCCATCGTCCAGGCGCTCACGTCCTTGATGGCGATCCGGTACATCCCACCCGTCTCGGGGATGCCCACCGGCCCCTGCAGGATTCTGGCGACGTGGAAGTGCAGGTAGGAAGGCTCTCGGGAGTCACGAGCCTCCGTGGCGTCCGGCGCTGCCATGAAGGTGCCGGCGAACGGTCCGAGTCGTTCCGAGTCCCTCAGGACCTCGGCCACTCGCTGCCTCCACAACGTCTCGGGTGCCAGGCGGCCCGTGATGACGGCCCCGTGGACCACGACGGTGAGAGACATCTGATTGGTTTGCTCCGACTCCACCATGGCGGCGATGTCGACGAGCAGCTCGTCAGCATTCGACATGGGTGCTGATGCTATAAGGCCGCGTACCGGGTCCGCGACGGCCGGGGCCCCGACGTTCCGCCGTATGGCCCGTCGGAGCGGTACGCGGCCCCCCAGCTCAGGCCTGCGTCGCGGTTCCCAGCAGCGCCGAAGCCGTCTGCTGAGGTGTGAGGACCGGCGCGGTGGCGGGCTCGTGGCAGGTGAAGCCGAGCCGGGTCAGCGCCCTGCCCACTTCTCCGACGGTGAAGTCGCGGCGGTCCTGCCTGGTGACCACTTCCCCGACCTGCTGGACGGGGTAGGTGCGGCGGCCGATGGTCACGGACGTTCCCGAGGCGGGTTCGGGCTTGACGCCCTTCATCGCCTCCAGCACGTCGCTCTTGAGCAGGTAGAAAGCGGAGTGGGCGATCACGCAGCGCATAGGACCTCAACAGGGTCGAAGGGGAACTCCGGGAGGGGCCGACCGCCTCGGGCGGTCGGCGGGCGGGAAGGCCGAGGATGCGGCCGTTCCCGCCCGAGCACAGGAGGGACGCGTCAGGCGGCGATGCCGGAGGCGGGGCGGCGGCGTCCGCGAGCAGGCCGGCCCCGTCGTCCGCGTGCGGCGGAGTCGCTGCGCTTGGGGCGCTCGGCGACCGGCGCGGCGATGGTGACCGGCACACCGGGGGGCTCCTGGGCGCCGGTGATACGGCTCAGCTCGGCCTCGCCCGAGCGGACCTTGGTGACCTGGGCCGTGATACCCGCGTCGGCGATCAGCCGGCTCATGCCGCGGCGCTGGTCCGGCAGGACGAGGGTGACGACGGTGCCTGACTCTCCGGCGCGGGCGGTGCGACCGCCGCGGTGGAGATAGTCCTTGTGGTCGCTGGGCGGATCGACGTTGACGACGAGGTCCAGGTTGTCGATGTGGATACCGCGAGCTGCGACATTGGTGGCCACCAGGACGGTGACGTGCCCGGTCTTGAACTGGGCGAGGGTGCGGGTGCGCTGGGACTGGGACTTGCCGCCGTGCAGCGCCGAGGCGCGTACACCGGCGGCCAGAAGCCGCTTGGTGAGCCGGTCCACCGCGTGCTTGGTGTCCAGGAACATGATCACCCGACCGTCGCGGGCGGCGATCTCCGTGGTGGTGGCCACCTTGTCGGTGTCGTGCACATGCAGCACATGGTGCTCCATCGTGGTGACCGCCCCGGCGGAGGGGTCGACGGAGTGCACCACCGGGTCGCTCAGATAGCGCCGCACCAGGCGGTCGACGTTCCGGTCCAGGGTGGCCGAGAAGAGCAGCCGCTGCCCCTCGGGCCGTACCTGGTCGAGCAGCTGGGTCACCTGGGGCATGAAGCCCATGTCCGTCATCTGGTCCGCCTCGTCCAGGACGGTGATGGCAACCTGGTTCAGCCGGCAGTCGCCCCGGTCGATGAGGTCCTTGAGCCTGCCGGGCGTCGCGACGACGACCTCGGCCCCGGCGCGCAGCGCGCCCGCCTGCCTGCCGATCGACATGCCGCCCACCACGGCGGTGAGCCGGAGCTGCAGCGAGCGGGCGTAGGGGGTGAGCGCGTCGGTGACCTGCTGGGCCAGTTCCCGGGTGGGTACGAGGACGAGAGCCAGCGGCTGGCGGGGCTCGGCCCGCTGCCCTGCGGTGCGGGCCAGCAGGGCGAGGCCGAACGCGAGTGTCTTGCCGGAGCCGGTGCGCCCACGGCCCAGCACGTCCCGGCCGGCCAGCGAGTTCGGCAGCGTCGCCGCCTGGATCGGGAACGGCACGGACATGCCCTCGGAGACCAGCGCGGCACGCAGCCGGTCGGGCAGGTCCAGCTCGGCGAACTTCTCGACGGCCGGCAGCGGCGGAGTGCTGGTGGTCGGCAGCGCGAACTCCGTGGGGCGGGAGGCGGAACGCGGTCCCTGGCCGCCCGACCGCCCGGCCTTGGCCGAACGGGACGGAGCGCTCGCGCGGGCCGTCCCCAGCGGGCGGTTGCGGCCGCCCCGACCGGAGCCGGTGGCGGCACCCTTGCGGGAGCGGTAGGAGTTGTCGTTCGTGCGGGTTGAGCGATTCATACGGAACCTTCCTCGGTGCGGCACGCATCGAGGGGATTCCTGCAGCAGCAATGAGCCGCACGAGGATCCGCAAGAACGAGCCGAAGAAAAAGAGAAAACAAACCCGGCCGCAATTGGCGGACGGTTATTACATACAAAGCAGCGGGTCGGAACGGGCGGCGGCGGGTGAGCCGTGGAAAACGGCAGTCACTTCTCGGGCCGCGAGCGCCGGGATCCGGATTCCGCCCGGCGAAGTACGCGGAAGGGTGGCGGACGGCGCCGCCGTCGGCTCGCCGCGTACGGTGCCCGTCGAGGACGAGGGGCACGAGCGGTGTGGCGAGCCGGGGCGCACACGCACGGTGCGGGCCCCGGCTGCCGGTAGGCGTCAGCGTCAGGCCGGAACGATGTTCTCGGCCTGAAGGCCCTTCTGGCCCTGCGTGACGTCGAAGTTCACCTTCTGGCCTTCCTGAAGCTCGCGGAACCCGGAGGCGGCGATGTTCGAGTAGTGGGCGAACACGTCAGCGCCGCCACCGTCCTGCTCGATGAAGCCGAAACCCTTTTCCGCGTTGAACCACTTCACGGTGCCAGTTGCCATTCGATCTCCCTTGGGGGCAGTGACCGGAATCCGCACCTTGCGGAACCGGAGTCGCTGCGATGATTTACCCTCCGGGAAAACCCGAACTAAAAATTTACTCGATGTGCTCGCCGCGATGGAACATCGCTGGAGCATCTGTAATCTTTGGGAACCACAACTGCAACTCGCATCAGCGTAGCACGATCAAGCCGGTGGCTGCGATAAGTTCCCACTCGGCAAGGTCCTCGCCAGGGAAATTTCTGGCCGCTCATTTCCTGAATTTCTGCAGCGGCGACGGGAGATACCCGCCCCGAACCCTCGCCCGCGTGCGGATGCGGCCGCGGTCGCCGGAACAGCGGGTTGCCGTCGAAGCGGCGTCGGACACGGCGGCGACCTCGACCGAGGTATGTGATCGACCAGCCACCCACGGTCGCGGCAGGACGAACACGGCCGGATGTGCCCCGCACCGGCCATAGCTCCTCCCTCGCCCCTCCCTCGTCATCCTGCTTTCGCGAGCGAAGGTTTTCTCTACTGGGGAGGGCAGGGGTGCTCCCTTGTCTGGGGGGTCGGCGCCTCTCCCCCGACCGCTCGCATGTACCTCTTGGTCCGATCTAAGCTGGTACTACCTGCTTGGGATGGTTGGTACCGTCATGCTGCAAGTACTGATAGCCGTCATCGTCGTCGTGGCCGTCCTGGCGGCCATAGGTGTCCTGTCGGCGGTCCGCATCATCAAGCAGTACGAACGCGGTGTCGTACTGCGCCTCGGCCGCCTGCACCGGGACATACGAGGACCCGGACTGACGCTGATCGTTCCGTTCATCGACCGGCTGCGCAAAGTGAACATGCAGATCGTCACCATGCCCGTTCCGGCCCAGGAGGGCATCACACGGGACAACGTGACGGTGCGCGTGGACGCGGTCGTCTACTTCAAGGTCGTGGAACCGGCCTACGCGGTCATCCGGGTCGAGAACTACCAGTTCGCCGTCTCCCAGATGGCGCAGACCTCTTTGCGGTCGATCATCGGGAAGAGCGATCTGGACGATCTGCTCTCCAACCGGGAGAAGCTCAACCAGGGCCTGGAACTGATGATCGACAGCCCCGCCGTCGACTGGGGCGTACAGATCGACCGGGTGGAGATCAAGGACGTGTCGCTGCCGGACACCATGAAGCGGTCCATGGCCCGCCAGGCAGAGGCCCATCGTGAGCGCCGGGCCCGTGTCATCAACGCGGACGCGGAGCTCCAGGCCTCCAAGCGGCTGGCGGAAGCGGCCGAGCAGATGTCCGTACAGCCCGCCGCCTTGCAGCTCCGGCTGCTGCAGACCATCACGGCCGTCGCCGCCGAGAAGAACTCCACCCTTGTGCTGCCCTTCCCCGTGGAGCTCCTGCGCTTCCTGGAACGGGCGCAGCAGCCCGAGACCGACGAGGGAGACGAGGAAGGAGGAGCCCCGGCCGCATCCGCGTCCGGCACCTCGGTGGCCGAGGCACTGGCGGCCGCCGCCGAGGACACCGAGGACGCCGGGGAGACAGTGCCGAGCGGGGGCGGAAGGAACAGGCGGCGCAAGGTGGAGGAGGAGATCGCCCCCACCTTCCGGTCGGCGGGCCGCCAGTCCGGCTCGGCCCGTAAGCCGCGCCCGACCGCCGCCGAGTCGCTCACCTCCGCCACCGGCCCGCTGCCTCCCGACCCGGCCGCTCCGCGGCGGGATCCGGACATGGTGCTGCCGGAGCTGGAGGTGACCGGCCTGCCCACTGCGGAGGACACCGCCGCCGGACGCCCTCATGAGGAGCAGCCCGAGGATGCGGAGCACTCCGGCCGCGGCAGGTGGCGCCGCCACCACCACACGGGGGCCTGAGCCCGCCGGGGCCCGCCGTTCCAAAGGCAGGTCGCGGGTGTGGTTGCGGCCGGTGCCAGACGTTCCCGCGTGCCGCCGGCGGCAGCGCGGCCGGCGGCACGCGGGATTCCGGCCTCACTCCGGTACCGCGGCGGTGACATGGGAGGCCAGCGTCTTCTCCACCTGCGTGAGGACGCGCACCCCGTGCTCGGTGAGCGCCCCTCGAAGAGGCAGCAGTCCGGCCGCGGCCCGGCGTGCTTGCCCGTCCAACAGCAGATACCGCTCGCCGATCGCCTGCTCGGCCGCCCCGCGAACCACGGGAGGAGCAGGCGCCGCGGAGAGCACCCTGGCGTACAGCTCACGCGACCGGACCAGGGCCACCAACTGCCGGAACAATGCCGCCGACGGCCGTGAGCCGGGCCGCGGCGGGGTTTGCGCCCATGGCCGGTCCCGTTCGTCGCGCAGGAACGGAGCTGTCACCTGTGCGGCGTTGCAGCGGGTGTGCGTGCCCCCGCGCACCAGTGCCTCCGCGTACCGGACGACCGCAGGGACGCCCTTCCCGTGGCGGACCATCCGGCGCCGGTTGACGAAGATGGCGCCGTGCGTGGTGAAGTCGGTGAACCCGGCGATCCGGGAGCCGTCGACCACCCCGACCTGGCGGACCAGCACGGACAGTTCGGCCAGTATCGAGGGCCACACCTGGGCCAGCAGGCACGCCGAGGCGCAGAACGCCGCCCGCTCAGGACCGCCCCACCGCCCCACCACGTCGGCGACCTGCGCCGCCGGGCGCTCGGCCGACTTCCGATGCCATGGGGCGTCGCGGACGGCGCGTGCCACCGCCTGTGACAAGTGCGTCTCGGGAGGCGCGAGATCGGTGCGCCACGCCGCACAGGGAGAGTGCGCGGCGCGCCGCGCACTCCGCGCCGCCAGCAGTTCCAGGCGCGTCGCCTCCTGACAGTGCCACCGCGGTCCGGCACCGCGCGGCGTGCTCAGCATGTGCAACGCCGCGGCGTGCACGCCGGGATGCCACGGCTTCAGCTCATGTGCATGACCGCACCGGACAGCCGAACCGGCTCGTCCCGTGCCCGGTACCTCTCCGGCCGCCGCTGCCGCCGCGTGGGCACGGCTGGTCGCCAGCGCCTCGCTCACCCGCGCCTGTACTGCGCTTGCCTCGACGGACGCCATGCGCCCGTCCGGTGCGACGTCCACCCTGTGCTCTCTCCTTCATGGGAGGCGGGGCCCGCATGTCGCGGCCCCGCCGATCCGGGCGATCTACGACCCGAGTACTGCTCAGCCTTCCCCCTCTCCGCCTCCTTGTGCGGCATTCACGACAGTGCCCACGGGAGGAGACAGGCCACTCATGGCAGGGGGGCAAACCACTCATCACGGCGAATCGCCGCAGGCCTCCCGATCCGTCCTCCGGACCCGAAGGGCGGTCTGTTCGTGGGCCCCGCCCGGCTCCTAGGGTGAGTCCCCCACCGCCGTCCTGTGCCGGAGGTCCCCATGCTCGATGCCCGTCCGGTCAACCTCCTGGAGCTGCACCCGGACTTCGCAACCGATCCGTACCCGGCCTACGCGGCACTGCGGGAGCGGGGACCGGTGCACCGGGTGACCACCGACGGGGAGGAATCCTTCTGGCTGGTCGTGGGCCATGAGGCGGCTCGGGTCGCCTACACACATCCCCGGCTGAGCCGGGACTGGCGACGGTACGGCGCCCTGGCCACCGGCCTGCCGACGCCGACGACACTGGAGAACCCGGGAAACGCGCACATGCTGCTCGCGGACCCGCCCGACCACACCCGGCTGCGCCGCCTCGTCTCGCGGGAGTTCACACCGCGCCGGGTCGCGACGCTGGCCCCGGGCATCCAGGAACTGACCGACCGGCTGGTGGACGCGATGCTGGAGGCACCGGAGCGGCGCGCCGATCTCGTCGACGCCGTGGCCTTCCCGCTGCGGCTCACCGTGATCTGTGAGCTGCTGGGTGTCCCGGACATCGGCAGGGAGGCGTTCCGCCGATGGTCGGACGAGGTCGTCGCCCCCACGAGCGGCGACTCCGCCCGCGCCGCACACCGGGAGGCGGTCGCTCATCTGACGGGCCTGATAGCGGCGAAGCGCACGGACCCGGGGCCGGATCTGCTCAGCGCGCTCATCCACACGGTGGACGACGAGGGCGACAGGCTCTCGGAGGACGAACTGCTCTCCACCGCCTTCCTCCTCCTGATCGCCGGGCACGAGTCGACGGTGAACTTCCTGTGCAACGGGATCAGCGCCCTCTTCTCCCATCCGGAGCAGCTGGCTGCGCTGCGCTCCGGACCGGACACCCTGTTGGAGGGAGCGATCGAGGAGATGCTCCGCTACGACAGCCCGGTGGAGACGTCGACCCCGCGCATCGCGGTCGAGGACGCGGACATCTGCGGCAGCGTCGTACCGGCCGGCGGCGTGGTGCTGATCGCCGCGGCGGACGCCGGCCGCGATCCGGCCCGCTACGACCGGCCGGAAAGTTTCGACATCCGCAGAGGCGGCCGGGGGCACTTGAGCTTCGGCCATGGGGCGCACTTCTGCCTCGGCGCTCCGCTGGCCCGGCTGGAGGGGCGCATCGTCCTGCGCACGCTCCTCACCCGGTTGCCCGGACTCGCGCCCGACGGACCGCCGGCCGACCGGCTGTCCAGCCTGGTGCCCCGCGGCATCCGGCGGCTGCCCGTCCGCTGGTGAGCAGGGTGAGCGACGCCGTCACCGGGCGGTGACGCTCATGGTCAGTCCCGCCGGCAGCAGGGTGGTGCGGACGTCCGGCCGGGGCGCCCTGCTGGTGACGGTGAAGCGGAGCGAGCCGGCCAGGGCGCTCACCAGCGTCGAGAGTTCGACATCGGCCAGCGCCTTGCCGACGCACCAGCGGGTGCCCATGCCGTACGGCACATAGGTGCCGGTTTCCGGTTTCAGGTCCTGCCAGCGCTCCGGGCGGAAGCGGTCGGCGTCGTCGCCGAACGTCGCCGTGCTCCGGTGCAGCACGTACGGGGAGATCAGTACGGCGGCGCCCTCGGGTATCCGCCAGCCCGCGGCCTCCTGCTCGCCTCGCGCGGTGCGCACGATCAGCCAGTTCGGCGGCCAGAGCCGCAGCGTCTCGGCGAGCGTCCACCGTACGTACTCCGGCACACTCCCCTCTTCCGCCGAGTGGAGTGCGTGGGCACATGCCTCGGCCGTCCGGGGGTGGTCGGCCAGGGCGACCAGGCACCAGGTGACAGCGGCCGCGGGCACCCGGTAGGAGGCCAGACCGCTGGAGACGAGGATGCGCACCACGGCTTCCGTGCCGAGTCCGGAGGCGGTGAGGGCGTCGACGAGTCCACCGCTGCCGGGCCTGGCGAGCGCGCTGCGCAACTCGTCCTCCAGAGCGCTCTGCGCACGCACCGAGCGGCGGTAGCGCGGGAGAAGCCGCCGGAGCGCCCGCGGCAGCTGGAACGGGCTGGCGATCAGCGGGGTGATGGAGGCCAGCAGTTCGGCCGTGCGGGCGGGGACCGGGCCGGCGTCCCGCGAACCGAAGCAGTAGGTGGTGAAGGACCGGGCGGTGAGCTGTTCCAGGCCGAGGAGGGGGTCAGCGATGTCGCCCGCCGTCCGCCACTGCCGGCACAGCGCGTCGGCCGCGGAGGTGAGCCACCGCCGGTGCTCACGCAGCGGGTCGGGAGACATGCCGCGCTGGGTGGCCCGGCGACCGCGCATCCACTCCTGCGTGGCCGGATCGTCGCGCACGCCGCTCACCTCGTCGCGCCGGATGGTGCTGGTGACGAGGAAGTCGGTGTTGGTGCGGCGCAGCACCTCCTGCGCCGCGGCGGGGTCGTTGACCAGCACGGTGCCCTCGGCGAGCTGTACGACCGGGCCGTGCCGCCGGACGGCGGAGCCGAGCGTGCCGAGGCGGTCCTGCTCGTATCTCTCCAGGAACTCGGCGGGTGAGAACCCCGTGGGCGCGGGTGGACGGAGCACGGATCCCTCTCCTTCGGACATGCCGGCAGCCTCCGGACAGTGCCGGCAGAGCTCAGGCACGGGCGGCCCGGCCCCGGTGGATGCCGGGGCCGGGCCGCCGTGGAACTGCCGTGGCGCGGTGCCTAGGGGTTCAACAGGTGTCTACGTCAACAGGTGTCTACGGAACCCAGGGGTAGGCGCCGGCCGCCCCCTTGACGGTGATGCCCAGCTTGCTCGCCGCCTTGAACAGCATGCGCTTGGCCATGAACGTCCCCGTTCTGCGCGAAGTTGCCGGCCGAGGGCCGGCCCGACGCGCAGCAGCAAACCACACGCGCGCGCCCGCCGCCAGAGAGCGGAAGCAAGCTGCTCACCCCTCTGCCCTACTGGTCAACAGGCCTCCATACGGCGGCCTTTGACCCCGCCCGTGCATGCGTGCACGACCGCGGCTGCCGGCTGCCGGCTGCCTTCTGCTCTTACGGGCAGTCCACCACCTGCCCCGCGTAGCTGAGCCCCGCGCCGAAGCCGAGCAGGAGCACCGGATCGCCGGAACGCACCTCGCCCAGATCGATGAGCCGCGAGAGCGCCAGGGGGACGGAGGCCGCCGAGGTGTTGCCGCTTTCCACCACGTCCCGGGCCACGGCCGCGTTCACCGCGCCGAGGCCCTCAGCCATGCGTTCGATCATCCGTAGATTGGCCTGGTGGACGACCAGGCCCTTCAGGTCCGCCGGGGCGAGCCCAGCACGTCGGCAGGCCTCCACTCCGACCGCCACCAGCTCCGTGGTCGCCCACCGGTAGACGGGCTGGCCCCGCATCGTCAGACGGCTCCAGCGGTCGGGGATGGCCACGAGTGCGGCTCGCCCACCATCCCCGCCCCATACCACCGGATGGATACCGGTGTGCTCCGCCGCCCTCACCACGGCCGCGCCGGCTCCGTCCGCGAAGATGGGGGCGGTGTTGACGTCCTCCGGGTCGACCCAGTCCGTCATCCGCTCCGCGCCGACCACCAGTACGCAGCCACTGGTACCCGCCCGCACCATGCTGTCGGCCACCCCCAGGCCGTAGCAGAATCCGGCGCACGCCGCATTGACGTCGAACGCGCCGACGGTCGGTATGCCCAGCTCCGCGGCCGTGAGCGCGCCACCGCCCGGCATCGGTGACGGCATCGAACAGGTCGCCAGAATGAGCAAATCGACGTCGTCAGGTGTCAGGCCGGCCGAGGACAGCGCCTTGGACGCGGCATGCGCCGCCATTCTGGGGATGGACTCGCACGGCCCTGCGAATCGCCTTTCGCGTATGCCCACACGGCGCTCGATCCATTCAGGTGAGACGCCTAAAGAATTCTCCAAATCCGCGTTTCCCACCACCCGTTCCGGTCGGCTGGCGGCTACCGCCGCGATCCGCGAGCCGGGGGCTCCGCCCGCATACGAAGGTTTTGGAATTGACAAACCATTCACCCACCAAATCTTTGATGCGTCGTCATGTCCCTGGACTCGTGCGGGTGTTGCAGACGGAGTACGGCAGTGCGAGGATGACTGGGAGAAGCTATCCGACCGCCCTCCGAAGCCCGCGGGGTACCGGTATCTGTCATTCCGGTTTCAGCCGGAGCGGACATCAGCCGGAGCGGACAGCGGGGTGTGTCCGGATCAGTATTTCTCCTGCGACGAGGCGAGCCTCGGGAAGTTGGAGTGCACGATGAACGGGGATGAACGGCCGGACTGGGAAGGCTCACCGCGTTTAACGGAAACCGCCGGAGCGCGCGTGAGCACGCTGTCGGCGAAAAGGTCCGCATTGCAGACCTTGACCAACCGTGAACGCGAGGTTCTCAGGGTACTGGCAGCCGGCGAAAGCAATCGGGTCCTCAGCCGGAGGCTGGGGATCGCGGAACGGACGGTGAAGGCACATCTGACGAGCATCACCCGCAAGCTGGGGCTGAGGTCCAGGGTCGAGGCCGTACTGCTGTCGATGCAATGGACGGACGACCTGCTGCCGGAGCGGCCCGACGGCGACGGCCGGTAGCCGCCATGACCGGCCCCGTCACAGGGGACGGAGCGGCGGACGTGCCCCGTGTCCACGAGGTGGCGGTGGAGCTGCTGTGGCTCCCGGGGCACGTCACCGCTGCGCGTAAAGCCGCCGACGTGCTGGACGCCGAGGAGCGGCGACGGGCCGCCGCCTTCCAGGACCCGGTCGCACGCGAGCGCTTCGTCACCTCCCATGTGGGGCTGCGGCTGTTCCTGGGGGCACACCTGGGGACGGACCCGCGGGCGCTCGTGTTCTCCCGGCAAGAGTGCGGGATGCCCGGGTGCGGGCGTCCGCACGGACGGCCCGCCGTGGCCGGACGGCCCGAGGCGCACTTCTCGTTCTCGCACGCCGGGGACATGGCGCTCCTCGCGCTCTCCTCCTCCCCGGTGGGGGCGGACATCGAGTCCGAGGAGCTGGTGCGTGACGGTCTGGAGCGGGCGGGGCGGCGGCTGCACCCGGACGAACAACGCGCGCTCGCCACCCTGCCCACGGCTGTGCGCGCCCCGGCCGTGCTCGGCTGCCTCGTACGGAAGGAGGCGTACCTCAAAGGTGTCGGCTCGGGACTCGCCGGCGGGCTCGGCGCTCACCATGTCGGCCTCGCCGAGCGCTTCGCACCGGCTCCTGCCCCGCGGGGGCCGGCCGACTGGGTGCTGCGGGACGTGCCGGTGCCCGAGGGATACCAGGCCGCGGTGGCCGTGCGGCACACGGACACCGACGGCCCTTGCCCGGTGCTGCGCTGCACCCGCCGCCTCACTGCTGCTGCCCCGCCTTCCTGACCACCCGGTTCAGCCTGTCCATCCTGGTGGCCAGGCTCATCCGTCCCTCCAGGCGGAAGACCGGCGGGCGCCTGCCGTCCACGTCGTCGAAGTCGTACTCGGCCGCCAGGTCACCGGTGGCCAGCACCTGGCCGGTTCGCTCCATGACGTCGGGGTCGGCCAGCAGCGCTGCCACCGCCCGCCCCACGTACTCCGCCGAGTGCACGACCGAGGCCGGGCCGCTGCCCAGCGCCTCCCAGGCGGCCTCGACCCGTTCGGTGCGCACGAAACCGGGGTGCAGACCGACGGCGGCGATGCCCCGCTTGCGCAGGTCCGAGGCGAAACCTCGGCACATCCGGTCGGCCGCCGTCTTGAAGACGTCGTAGGCGACCTGGCCGAGGTAGATGTCGCCGTCCGAGAAGCTGATACCGACGATCAGTCCGCTGCGCCGCGGCAGCATCAGCGGCACCAGTCGTCGCGTCACGTCGTACTGTGCGCGCAGGGAGGTTTCGCAGAGGCTGTAGCGCCACAGCGGCTGCTCCCAGAACGGTGCGTCGAACCGGACCTCGTGGGAGCGTTCGTAGCCGCTCCAGGCGTTGTTCACCAGCAGGTCGAGCCCGTCCTGCTCGACGCTCAGCCGCTCGGCCAGTGCCTCGTTCTGTTCGGGGACGCCGTGGTCGCAGCGCAGGGCGATGCCTGTGCCACCGCGCCGCGTCACCTCCTCGGCGGTGTCCTCCACCGTGCCCGGCAGATCCTCGGTGCGCCGCCCGTCCCGGGTGCTGCGTCCGGTGACGTAGACGGTGGCGCCGGCTTCGCCCAGTGCCAGCGCGACGCCCCGCCCCACGCCTCGGCTCGCTCCGGTGACCACGGCCACCTTCCCGCCGAGATCCGGCGCCTTCCAGACTTCGTTCACCACCAGTGTCCTTCCGTGGGGTTCAGCCGAGGTGTTCGGCGGCGTAGGCGAGGCTGGTCGCGTAGGCCGCGGTGTCGTCGACCACGGGGATGCCGTAGCGGCTGCGCAGCATCGGCATGGAGGTGGGCAGGACTCCGCCGCTGCACCGGGTGACCTCTCCCACGTCGCGCAGCACGGACAGATAGGCGCGGGTCATGGGGTCGCGCCGGTCGATCTCGTCCGGGTCGAGCGTGTCCGCGTCCACCAGCGGTGGCGGAGTGAACGTCCGGCCCACGGCCGCCGCGTGTTTGGCCAGGACGCGCAGACAGCCTTCGACATCCATCGCCTCGGGCCCGTAGGAGACCCAGAAGGCGCCCTCGTCGTCGCCGAGTTCGACTGCCCGTACGACGGCTTTGGCCAGCAGGTCCTGAGCCACGAAGTCCATCCGGATGCCCGGGTGGACGGGTACGAAGGGGGCCCGGCCGCGCAGCAGCCAGTCGGACATCTGCTGGACGATCTGCCCCCGGGATGTCCATCCGGTCACGGCGTCGCCGATGAGGTTGGTCGGCCGGAAGACGGTGTGCGGCAGTCCGCTCTCCCGCAGCAGCTCCTCCGCCTGCCGTTTGGAGTCGATGTAGTTGCGGCAGATGTTCTCCGACCGCAGCTGTGCGGGCGCGCCGGGGAGCAGCGCGGCGACGAATTCGGTGCTCATGAAGTGCACCGTCGCCCCCGCCTGCGCGGCGAAGTCGATCACCTGCCGGGTGCCGTCGATGTTGACGGGGCGGTAGCGCTCGGCCGGCAACCCCCACTCCGTCAGCCCGGCGGAGTGGATGACGACATCCACCTCGGCCGCGAGGGCCCGGTAGCTGTCCGCGTCCAGCCCGAGGCGTTCGCGGGTCAGATCGCAGCGCAGCACCGGTTCGGCTGCCTCGGGTACCGGCGCGCTGCGGGCGGCCGGGATGATGCGCAGCCGGTCGGGGTGCTGCTCGCGCAGTACGGCGCGGCCGACGACACCGGACGCCCCGGTCAGCAGCACAGTGCGGGGACGGCTCATGCCCGTGCGTCCTTCCAGTCCATCAGCCGCGTCGCGGCGCGTACACCGGCGAACAGCGCCGGCTCGGGCGGGAACGAGGCGGGTGGCCTGCGATCGGCGCCGTCGACGAAGAGCAGCCGCGCGTAGTCGGTCTCCTTGCCGAGCGTCAGATCACGCAGCACCTTGCCCCCGGTGTGGGTGGCCGCGATCCCGTTGCCGCAGTAGCCGTATCCGTACAGCACGGAGCCGCCGGCCAGGGTGCCGAAGTGCGGGGCGAAGTCGCGCACCACATCGGCCACTCCCCCGTAGGCGTAGGTGAAGCGCACGTCCTGCCACTGGGGGAAGAAGCGCAGGAACTCCCGGTGGATCGCGCGGTAGACACCGGCGCGGTTCATGTTCCGCTGCCGTTTGTCCCGGCCGAAGTAGTACGGGGCCGGCCCTCCGGCGAACAGGACGCGGTTGTCCTGGGTGAGCCGGGCGCAGGTGAGCAGGGACTTGGCCTCGACCAGGCCCTCACGCCCCTCCCACCCGACCCGGGCCAGCTGGGCGTCGGTCAGCGGCTCGCTGACCATGGCGTACGTCCAGACCGGCACCACCTTGCGGCGGAAGGGGGGAAAGGCGTCCATGTGGACGTTGGTGGCGAGGATGACCTTGTCGGCCTTCACCCGACCGCCTGCGGTGACGACGGTGGGCCGCACCCCGGGTTCCACGCGCAGGCACGGCGAGTCGTCGTAGAGGGTCACGCCCCTCTCCTCGGCCACCCTCGCGATGCCCCGGGCCAGCTTGAACGGATTGACGAGGGCGCCCCCGGTGCGCAGGCCGCCCAGCAGGGCGGGCGAGTCCACCAGGGCCCGGGTGGCGTCCGAGGGCAGGATGCCGGGCTGTGCCGCGCCCATCCGCTCGGCGAGGGCCCGGTCGTCCTCCAAGCGTCTGAGCTGTGCCGGGCTGGTGGCGACCATGAGGTAGTCGTTGGCCTCGTACCCGGCGTCGATACGGTTGCGCCGGGTGAACCTGCCGAGCTCCAGGATGGACCTGCCGACCGCCCGTGACGCCTCCAGCGCGCGCTGCGGTCCGAACCGTTCGACCAGCGCCTGGATGTCCTTGCCGATGGTGGGGGTGACGAAGCCGTCGGCGCGGCCGGAGGCCCCGTACCCGGAGTGGCGGGCGTCGACGACGCGGATGTCGAGGGCCGGTTCGGCTTCCTTGAGGAAATACGCGGACCACAGGCCGGTGAAGCCGCCGCCGACGACGCAGACGTCGCAGTCGGCGTTTCCCCGAAGCGGGGGACGGGGTGTCACCCGCTCGGTGTCGTGCCAGTAGACCACGTGCTTGTACGCGTCCAATGAGCGCTCCTCGACAGGCCATGGTTGTGCCGAAATCAGCCGGCTTCGAGAGGGAATGCGAGAGGGAAAGTCAGGTGGCTTCGAAGGTGATACGCGACAGCCCCAGGTGACGGTTGTCGAAGTGGCCGACGGTCGCGCCCAAATAGCGTTCGTAATCGGCGACGACACGCTCTCCGGCGCTCTCGACGGCGGCCGTCCGGTTGTTGCGCAGCCGCCGCAGCCATTCCGCGCAGGTCCGGCTGTAGTGATCCGGGTCGTTGCGGAGCGTCACGACGTCGAAGTGCTTCTCGCTCGCCTCGACGACTTCCGACAACGCGGGAATCTCCGATTCCGGGAAGATGGTCTCGATGATGAACAGCAGATCGCGCACGGTCTGCCGGTCCATCCGCACGTTGTTGCCCTTGATGTTGGTCTGCAACGCGAGTCTGCCGCCGCTGGGGAGCCAGTCCCGGCAGCGTGTGAAGAACTCCCGGTAGGCGGCCACCCGTTCGGGCCGGGTCAGCCCGGTGCGCGCGAAGTGCTCGAAGGCCCCGATGGAGATGACCGCGTCGTAGGTTCCCTCGGGTTCGTGTTCCAGCCAGTTCTCCACCCGCACTTCGGTGCGGGGCAGTTCGCGGGCCCGCAGCAGCTCCGCCTGGCTGTCGCTGAGGGTGAGGCCCACCGCGTGCTCGACGCCGTGCTGCTCGACGAGGCGTGCGAGCAGGCTCCCCCAGCCGCATCCGATGTCCAGGACCCGCCGGGCGCCCGCGGCACGGGCCTGGTGGATCAGATAGTCGAGCTTGCGCCGCTGTGCGCTCTCCAGCGTCTCGTCGCCCTCCCACAGCGCGCAGGTGTAGGTGAGGTCCGCGTCCAGCCACAGGGCGAAGAAGTCGTTCGACACGTCGTAGTGGTGCCGGATGGACTCCGCCGTGGCCCCCTGGTAGGCGACGGTGGTCACGCTGCGGAGGTGTCCGAGGCGGCCTGTTCGGCGAGCTTCACCAGATCGCCCACCGTCTTGACGCCGGCCGCCTGGCTCTCGTCGAACGTGATCTCGAGATCGTCCTCGATGCCGTAGACGATATCGGCGATCTGCAGACTGGACAGGCCCACCGACTCGAAGGTGGTGTCGGCGTTCAGCGTCATCGTCGACGCCTTGCTGCCGAGCTTCTTGGCGATGCGTTCGCAGATCTCTTCAGCGGTAATCAACGGATACCTTCCCATGAGGACGTGCCCGGTGCCGGACGGTGCACGCGTGATCTGTTCGCACAGGCCTGACTGTTTCCCGGATGCTTCTCGCGAATACGCGTCGCACGCTTTTCGTGCCGCGCCTGCACGTCGCGCGGAAACCCTTCCTTCATGTACTTTCACGCTTCACGCAGCTACTTCGCTGCGCCAGTCGTGGGACAGCCGCAGACGCTAGCGGCACAGGTGCCCAGGGGCATTCCGGCCGCCTGCGGCGTACGGAAGGCCTTCACGCTACGAGACCGGTGGCGGCAGCTGCCATTGCCCTTTGGGGCATTGCTCCAAAGGGCAATGCCGTACGCCGGATTCCGGCTGACGGGACGTCGGTGGGGATGTTTAGCTTGTCCCGCACGAACGACCGCGACGGTCCGGCCCGCGACCCGGCCGACCCTCGCCGGACCGCCTCGCCGCCACGATCGCGTCCTTCCATTCGATCCTGCCCGCGTCCATCCGCTCCTGCCCGCGCCGCGCGCACCGGCCCGGTGGCAGCACGACTCCAAGCAGTCAGCCAACTTCTGGGAGATGACAGCCCCATGGACGGCCGAGAACATCGCTGGTTCATGCTCGGAGCGTCGGTGATCCCGCTCATCGCGGTCTTCGGCGCGATGGCCCTGTTGTGGAACAAGGTCTTCTACTGGTCGGACGTCGTGGTGCTGGTGATCATGTATGTGATCTCCGGCTTCGGCATCTCGACCGGCTACCACCGCATGCTCACGCACCGCTCCTTCGAGACGTACCGGCCCGTCCGTGTCGCTCTGGCGACCGCCGGCGCCATGGCCGGGCAGGGACCGCCGCTCATCTGGGCCGCGCACCACCGCAAGCACCACCGGGTGGCCGACAAGACGGGCGACCCGCACAGCCCCCACCTCGACTTCCCGCCCGGCTTCAAGGGGGCCATGGCCGGGCTGTGGCACTCCCACCTCGGGTGGCTCTTCGACGTCAAGCTGACCTCCGAGCCCATGCGCTACTGCCCCGACCTGGTGCGGGAGAAGCCGCTGCGCTGGCTCAGCGAGCATCTGCTGCTGGTGGTCACCGCCGGGGTGCTGCTGCCGGGAATCCTCGCCTTCGCGATCACCGGTGGTTCGCTGTACGCCGCGCTCACCGGCGTGGTCTGGGGCGGGCTGGTACGGATCTTCCTGATCAACCACATGACGTACGCGGTGAACTCGATCGGCCACTACTTCGGGCGCCGTCGCTTCGAGACCACCGACGAGTCGCGCAACGTGGCCTGGCTGTCGCTGCCGTCCTTCGGCGAGGCCTGGCACAACAACCACCACGCCTTCCCGCGCTCGGCCCGGCACGGCATGAAGTGGTACGAGGTCGACCTGAGCGCCATCCTCATCTGGTGCCTGGAGAAGACCCGCCTGGCCTGGAAGGTCATCCGGATCGACAGCGAACGGCTGACCCTGCGGGAGGCCGGCATCAGCCGGGTGGACGGCGCATCTCTCGACCGCCGTCAGCTGCTGGAGGGCCAGCAGAAGCTGGCTCCCATGGCGGAGCGCTCCCGCGACTCCGACACCTCTCTGGTGGACGTGGAGTAGCCACCCACCGGGGTGCGGTGACGGGAAGACCGGGCGACGAGACAAGGGGTTCGATGGATTTCTTCAACGCCCTCACCAACGGGTCCTCGCGTGCGGTGCTCCACGCGTGGACCGGCGACGAGTTCGAGCACCTGCCCTGGCGCGAGGTGGCCCGGGACGCACACGGCATGGCTGCCCGGCTCCGGGAACTGGGCGTACGGCCCGGCACCCGGGTCGCCTGCGTCCTGACCAACACCCCCGACACCGTGCGGGGGCTGCTCGGGATCTGGCTGGCGGGCGGGGCGGTGGCCTCCTTGCCGCTGCCCACCCGCGGCCAGAGCGCGCAGGCGTACGGTGAGCAACTGGTCGCGCTGTCGGCCCGGCTGGAGCCCACGCTGCTCCTGCTGGACGACGAGCTGGTCCCCCTCGTTCCGGGGGAGTTGGCGGCGCAGGTGCCGATCCGCGGCTGGGCGACGCTGCACGGCAGCGGCTCGGTGGACCCCTCCCCGCCCGGCCGCGACGAGCTGGCGTTCATCCAGTACTCCTCGGGCAGCACCAGCACGCCCAAGGGGTGTGCCCTGACGACCGGTTCGGTCGAGCGGCAGCTGGAGATCATCCTGCAGCTGACGGGCGGGCGCCCCGGGGCGGACACCGTGGTCTCCTGGCTCCCCCTCTCCCACGACATGGGCATGTTCGGCTGCCTGCTGTACTCGTGGGCGTACGACTTCGACCTCGTCCTCTCGACGCCCGAGCGGTTCGGCATGGCGCCGCGCAGCTGGTTCCGTGACATGTCGGAGTACGAGGCGACGATGACCGCGGGCACCAGTACGGCCGTGCATCTGGCCACCCGTGCACAGGGCAAGGGTTCGCTGCCCCGGCAGCTGCGGCTGCGTGCGGCCGTCATCGGCGCGGAACGCATCGACGGGGACACCCTGACGGCGGCCACCGAGAAGTTCCGGCCCTTCGGCCTGTCCGACACCGCGTTCCAGCCGGCGTACGGCATGGCGGAGGCCACCCTGGCCGTGACGGGCAAGCCCTGGCAGCACAAGCCCCGGCTGCTGTCCTTCGACCGGCTCGCCCTCGTGGACGGCTCGGCGGTCGAGGTGGAGCCCGAGCACCCCAGGGCCTCCCGGCTGGTGTCCAACGGTGTCGCCCTGCCGGGCGTGTCGGTGCACGCGGGAGAGGCCGGGCAGGTCGCCGAGATCGAGGTCTCCTCGCCGAGTCTGGCCTCCGGCTACCACCGGGACCCGGAGCGGACCGCCGAGCGCTTCCGGGACGGCCGGTTGCACACCGGTGACCTCGGCTTCCTGCACGAGGGCGAGCTGTATGTGACGGGCCGGCTCGACGACATGCTCTCGGTCGGCGGCCGGAAGGTGTACGCCTCGGAGATCGAATCGGCCGTCGACTCCCTGACCCACATCCGCAAGGGCTGCGCGGCCGTGGTCGAGGCGGGGGGCTCAGGCGGCGCGCAGCTGGTGCTGCTGGCCGAGGCGATGGGAAAGCCGCGCGACTTCCGCCCCCTCGCCGAGGAGGCGGCGTCGCTGGCCATGGACCGGGCCGGAGTCGCACTCGCCGAGTGCCTGTTCCTGCCGCGCGGCACGCTGCCCAAGACACCGAGCGGAAAGATCCAGCGCTTCCGCTGCCGGTCGCTGCTCCAGGACGAACTGCTGGAACCGGTGGCACGGGTGGCCCTGGCCTGAGACACGGGCGCGTCAGGCGCGCCCGTTCACCGCGCACCGCCCCGCCCGAGTCACCACAGGAAGGACGCGACACATGACTGTCTTGCCCTCTGCCGTCGGCATCGCGGGCACCGGCAGCCATCTCCCGCACGAGCCGGTCGGTGTGGAGACGTATCTGGCGGCCGGTCTCGAACTGAGCCCGATGGACAACGGCCCGCTGTTGCGCCCTCCGCAGTGGCGGCACCACGTCAAGCCGGGAGACCGGGCAGCGGAGTTGATCGAACGTGCCGCGCTGCCGATGTTCGAACGGCTCGGGGTGGACCCGGCGGCCGAGGTGGACCTGCTGCTCACCAATGTGCTGCTGCCCGACGACCTGTTCACCGGATGCGGGGCCGACACGGCCGACCGGCTGGGCATCACACCCGAGTCGATCATCGACCTGCACAACGGAGGATGCGCGTCCTTCCCCTACATGCTGAAGATCGCCGCGGGACTGATGGCCGCGCACGGAGCCCGTGGCGCGCTGATCGCCAATGTGCAGAACACGGCCGGGCAGATCTTCGCCCAGCCGGGGAACCGCTTCAAGCAGCACAGCGTGGTGGCCGGCGACGGATGCGGCGTCGCCTACCTCACCGCCGACGCCCCCTCCCGGCTGCTGGGGGTGCGCACGCGCAACACCCCCGCCACGGCACGGGACGTCGGCATGGCGACCGAGGACGGCCGGTACTACTGGGAGAGCGGCTCCAGCGTCCTGGACGTGCAGTTCGACGCGGCGAAGACCAAGGAGACCCTGGACTTCGGCAATCGCATCGTGCCCGAACTGGTCCGGGAACTCGCCCAGGAGCACGGCTTCGCCGTCGAGGACATCGACGTACTCGTCACCAACCAGCCGAACCGGATCTTCCTGCGCAACTGGCGCACTGCGCTGGGCATCCCACCCGAACGTCATCCGGACACCTACGACCTGTACGGCAACCTCTACGGGGCCGCCGCGCCGGTGACGCTGCACCGGGCGCTGACCGACGGCCGCATCGAGCCGGGCGACCTGGTGGTGACCGCCGGGTTCGCCCATGCGGGCGACTTCGCCGCAGCCGCCGCCCTCCGCTTCTGAACAGTCCCGCTCGTCATCCGCCCCGGACCGGCACCCGGCCCCGTTCCCCCGTCCCCCAGTTCCCCGTTCCCCTGGTGTCCGGCCTTCGGGCCGGACCTCGACTCAGCAATGGCGTGGCGACCCGCACCTGGTCGCGGCACGAACGTGACGGAGAAACAGATGCAAGCGACGACGACCGGTGAGCGCCCAGCACGCCGACCCCGGCGATCCGCGCTGCGCGGCATGCTCATCGGCACCGCCCTCGCCGTGGCGGTGGTGTCGACGGCCCCGGTCGCGGCCGCCGGTACGTCGGAAGCGGACCCGCCCCCCTCGGTCTCGACGGCATGCGGCACCCCGCTGTCGGCCTCGGAGGTACGGTCCGTCGTCGCCCTGTCCGACACCTCCACCCTCACCGGTGACGACCCGCTGGACCGCTTCGACCAACAGGTCTCCCGGACCCGGCGGATCACCGCGATCCTGGTACGCCACCAGGACCGGCGCGGGCTGTTCGCCGTCGGCCTCGACGCCATGGAGCGCACCGTCATGCAGCCTCTGCTGCGCGGGACGGCGTTCCACGACCCGGCGTTCGGGCACGCCTTCACACCGGAACTGCTGCGGCGGTACCTGGCGACCGTGCACGACGAGTTCCTCGGGCGGCCCACTCCACCGCACTGGAAGCGGTACTACGACCTGGCGCACCACTGCGACACATCGCCGGCGCGGGTGGCCATGGCGGGCTACAACGCCCACCTCACCGTCGACATCGGTCACACGCTCGCGACCGTGGACACCGGGCTGCGGCACGCCCCCGACTACGCGACGGTGACCGGCGCCCTCCTGAAGCACAACAGCCTCGTCGTGAAGACGACGAAAGAGGCGTACGGGGTGGATCTGAGCGGCGTCTGGTCGCTCGTGGCGACGACCGGCCCCGTGATGTACACGATCGTCTTCGTCAACGGCCTCGCGCTGCGGATTCCTCCGGTCAGGCCGATCGTCCAGGCCGAGATCGCGCTGGTGTGGCGCACTACGGACGCCGCGCTCACGGTGGCCACCGCGTAGTGCCGGCTCTCGAAAGGGTGACAAGTCAGTGGGTGAGCAACCGAGCACTCCGCAGGCCGAGCAGGCAGCACGGACACCTGCCCATGACCGGCTCCGCGTCGTGTTGGACGTCGTGCTGGCGGAGACGGCGGCGCTCCTCGGCCAGGAACCGACCGACATCGATCCGTCCCGGCCGTACCTGGACTACGGCTACAACTCGCTGGCGGCTGTCGAACTGACCCAGCAGCTGGGCCGGTTGTACGGCGTCGAACTGCCGCTGACGATGCTCTTCGACCAGCCGACCCCCCACGCGGTGGCCGACTACCTGCTCTCCCGGCTCGGTCTGCCCACAGCCGCCGACGCCACCGGGGACGCAACCACGGGTGGCGGAGACACGGGTGACTCGGCCACGGACGGCGGCGCGGCGGGCAGCGGGGCCACCGACGCGGAGCCGACCCGGAGCAAGGGGCGGGCCCGCGCGGATGCGGTTTCGCCGCACGCCGAGGACGATCCCATCGCGGTGGTGGGGATGGCCTGCCGCCTTCCGGGCGGGGTGAACTCGCCGGAGGAGTTGTGGCGGTTGGTGGCCGAGGGCCGGGATGCGATCTCCGGCTTCCCCACCGACCGGGGCTGGAACGTGGAGGAGCTGTACCACCCCGATCCCGACCACCCCGGCACCACCTCAGCCCAAGGCGGCGGCTTCATACCGGACGTGGCCGACTTCGACGCCGACTTCTTCGGGATCAGCCCACGCGAGGCGCTGGCGATGGATCCGCAGCAGCGGTTGCTGCTGGAGGGCGTGTGGGAGGCGTTCGAGAACGCGGGCATCGACCCGGAGAGCATGCGCGGCAGCCGGACAGGCGTCTTCGCCGGGGTGACCGGCACCGACTACGCCTATCTGGCCCATGCGGACCGCACAAACCTGCAGGGCTACTGGGGCCTGGGCACGCTGAGCGCGGTGGCGTCCGGTCGGGTGGCGTATACGTTCGGGTTCCAGGGGCCCGCGTTGACGGTGGACACCGCCTGCTCCTCCTCCCTGGTCGCCACCCACCTGGCCATCCAATCCCTACGCCAAGGCGAAAGCACCCTCGCCATCGCCGCAGGCGTCACCGTCATGGCCACCCCCACCGTCTTCATCGAATTCTCCCGCCAACGCGCCCTGTCCCCCGACGGACGCTGCCGCAGCTTCGACGCCACCGCCGACGGCACCGGCTTCTCCGACGGCCTCGCCATCCTCCTCCTCGAACGCCTCAGCGACGCCCAACACAACGGCCACCACATCCACGCCCTCATCCCCGGCAGCGCCATCAACCAAGACGGCGCCAGCAACGGCATGACCGCCCCCAACGGCCCAGCACAACAACGCACCATCACCGCAGCACTCAAAAACGCCCACCTCACCCCCCACGACATCGACGCCATCGAAGCCCACGGCACCGCCACCACCCTCGGCGACCCCATCGAAGCCCAAGCACTCCACAACACCTACGCCCCCCACCGCCCCACCCACCAACCCCTCCACCTCGGCTCCCTCAAATCCAACATCGGCCACACCCAAGCCGCCGCCGGCATCGCCGGCACCATCAAAATGATCACCGCCCTCCACCACCACACCCTCCCCCCAACCCTCCACATCACCCAACCCACCCCCAAAATCAACTGGAACAACACCCCCCTCACCCTCCTCACCACACCCCAACCCTGGCACCCCACACCCCACCGACCCCGCCGCGCCGCCATCTCCAGCTTCGGCGCCAGCGGCACCAACGCCCACCTCATCCTCCAAGAACCACCCAACGACACC
>NZ_JAGPXJ010000076.1:0-38974 GCF_018070605.1 Streptomyces sp. B15 | reverse complement strand
CCGCCCCCTGACCCCGAGCGACCACACACGGGTGGGGGCGGCCCCTGCCGACCCCACCCGTCGGTCCCACTACAGGAAGCACGAAGCATCATGTCTGAGCTCCAGCCACTGACCGGTACCCGCGCCGTACACGACGCCCTTGGCCCCGGCGCTGCGGAATTGCTGGCCAGCCACCGCGCCACCGGCGGCTCCGCTGGCGCCCTGGCCGCAGCCGTGGAGGAGGCAGCAGCGGAAGCCGACCGTCTCCACACCGAACTTTGCGAGCACTTTGACGACGTGCTGCATGAGCTTCCCGAGCTGGCCGAAGCCGACTCCGGCGCCCTCCACCTGCTCCAGCACACCGGTATGCACCTCGCAGTACTCGCTGCCCGGTGCGACCAGCAGTGGGCTGAACTCGACAGCCTCCTCGGCTGCTTCCGTCAAGCGATGGCCCGGCCGACCGGCCCGACTTCGCGCCGCACCAACCCCTGACACCCAGGGCCTTCGGCCCTGGACCCGCCGGGGCGCGGCGGCCACCGCGCCCCGGCGGCCACCGGGCGGCCCGCTACCCACGGCACCACCCGGCTACAGGAAACACCCCCAACCGCTACGAAGGAGTTGTGTCCCATGCATCCGCAGAATCCCACACCCGCTGACCGCTGCGGGCCCGCCCCGTACATGGTCAAGCCCCGCTACCTGGCCGGGCCCTGCGACCAGGTGCCGGTGATCACAGGCAGCAACTGGCAGCAGCAGCGGGTACCTGGGCTTGGCACCGCCTACCTGCGCTGCGACGAAGCCACCGGAAGCCATTACCTGGCCCTCCACACCCCCGGCACCGAAGAACACCCCGCCCGCCTGGCCTGTGACGGCATGCCGGTCGGCTGGGAGTTCCTTGGCTACCCGGCCGCTGGACACCTGCCCTCCTGGCGGGTGATCTTCTCACCGGGCACGCCTCCGGAGCTGCCCGCCGCCCTTGCCGGCCTCCTCTCCGCAGACGAGGAGCCCGCGCCGCACGAGGTAACCGACGCGGGCGAGGCGACCGCACCGCTGGAAGCGGCCGGATGGATCCGCGACCTGGGGCACGAGTGCTCCTGGTTCTCCCCCGGCGACCAGCAGGCCGCCGTCGTCACCCCCACCAGCCCCGCAAACCCCACCCGCGAGGAACAAAGCTGGCTGCTGGCGGCCCGCAATCGTGACCGCGACGAGGCGCTCTGGCTCACACAGGCCACCCCCCAAACCCCCACCGCCCTCATCCGCGCCCTGTGCGCACAACTGGCCGACCCCGCCCCCGTACCACGCCACCGCGAGCCTGGTACCGGCCCAGTCACCGTCATCCGTCCCTGAATCCCTCAGCTCGCCGGTGCCGGGCCCGCGCACAGGGGCCCGGCACCCCCCCCGATGACCAAGGAGGCCCTCGATGACCGACAGCGCACAGCTCAACCCGGAGACCCTCGCGTTGATCAACGACCACCTTCTCGCGGGCGATTCACTGCGCCTTCTTACGCACTGCCCGCCCGAGCATCCGCTCTACGCCCTGGCCCAAGCCATCCTCAGCACCGCAGCCGCCGTCGAGGAAACCCGCTCGGACTTCCTCGCCTACGCCCAGCTCCGTGCCCCGGTCGCGCGCTGGGTGCTGGAACAGGCCGAGGGCGCAGGTGAACACACACGCGCCCGCAAAGACCTCATCCAGATGCTCGCCGCCTACCGGCACGCGGTGATCAACGCCGAATGGCTATAGGCCCCTGGGAACGGGGCCCGCTGGAGTCGGGAACTCCCCACCCCGAGCGGGCCTCGTGCCGTATGTGACGGGCGCAAGCCGGTCAGCGACCGCTACCCCTGCTTCTCGTTACCACTGTCAGACCGCATGACAGCCGAAGACCGCCACCCACCTCTTCCCCTTGCATCACCTGTCCGAGGAAGGCCGTTATGAATTTTTCCGCAGGTGACCGCATCGAGCTGGTTCACACCACCGACCCATACACCCATCTCGAACCAGGAGACCTGGGAACCGTGCGCCGGTACGACCCGCTGCTGGACCACCTCTACGTCGACTGGGACAGCGGCTCCCACCTCACCCTGCTCCCCCACGCGGGAGACCGCGCCCACCACGCCCCCTCCCTGTAGGGCGGGTCCGGTAGACGGATCGGACCTTGCGGCGGCGGTGTCGTTGTCGCCGGTGAGCTTGACTCTATCGGGGATCTTGGTGTTTCGCGGTGCGGCAGCCTGATCAACGGGCATGCTCAGACGCGTCCGATGACCGATGCAGCCATCGAGGTGCCCGTTGTCCCTCCGTCCCCGTTCCGGTGAGCAAGTCCCGCCTCTGACCGCGCAGATCGCGCGGGCGAGCAACCCGGACGGCACGACAGCGATATGGGTCCGCGACCGGCTGGACGGGCTGTGGGGCGACGAGGACTTCGCCGACTGCTACCCCCGCGACGGGCGCCCGGGCCTCTCGCCCGCCCAGCTGGCCACCGTCTGCGTGCTGCAGTTCCTGCTCGGCCTGTCGGACCGGCAGGCCGCCGAGGCGGTCCGCTGCCGCATCGACTTCAAGTGCGCCATGGCCATGGAGTTGGACGATCCCGGCTTCCACCACAGCGTGCTGGCCGACTTCCGCGGCCGTCTCGCCGAGGACGGCCGTGCCGACCGCCTGCTGGACCTTGCGCTGGCTCGCCTGAAGGAAGCCGGGCTGGTACGCGAGCGCACCACGCAGCGCACCGACTCCACCCACGTCCTGGCCGCAGTGCGCGACCTCACCCGGCTGGAGCTGGTCACCGAGGCCGTCCGCGCCGGGCTGGCTTCGGCGGTAAGCCGTTCACCATGAAACCGACGTTCAAGTGCTCCCCGGAGTGCAGCACTTCGGGTCCAGCATGGGAGGGGTCACCGACTTGGTCAACCGCCAGCCAGGACCTGCACTCCGCCTCCGCGACATTCACCCACGAGTGGACAGGCGGGACCGCCACTGAGGTTTCCGGACTGCAGCTTGACTGGTCCTTCACCGGTGACGTCGTCGGTTCCCCGGGGGCTATCATTTCGAAGTCGTTGGGCAACTCCACGCCGGACTTCGACGTTCGCTGCGACGTGGTGCGCTCCTCCACGCCGGGCTGTGTGTTCGACGCCTACAAGCCGACGTGGGTGATGAACTTCAAGAAGACCCCCGTCGCGGTCGCACACGCCTGGCTCGTGCAGACCAAGCTGCCCAACCACCCCGGCTCCAAGAGTGCGGGCAAGCCGATGAAGTTCCTGCCCCAGCTGGGGACGGCCGGCTGGACCCCGAACGACAGCCGGGACGTGATCTGCCCCACGAACCCCGACAGCACGGGCTGGGCGACCAAGTACGGAAACCCGGACACCACCACCCTTCCGGAGTTCACCCCCACCAACAAAGACCCGAAGTCGTGCGACGAGTTCGCCTACGCGGGCAGCTACAACAGTGCCGGCATGCCGGATAGGTTCGGCGGGATGAACCCGGTCGCTTCCGGTGACGAGTGCCTGCAGACCTACGGGACCCGGTACGCCCCTGGCGTGTGGAAGCTGTATGACGACACCCGGTTCGCCGCACCCACCTACAAGGAGGTCTGCGGCCGGTCGTCCATGTCGAACTGGCAAAACACCCAGTCGATGAAGCCGTTCGGCTCCACGTTCTCGGGAGAGGCCAACAACCGACTCATCGACGGTGACGAATACTGGGTTGCTTTCCCCGAGTTCGCGCACTGCGGCACCGAGGACAAGCTGACCTGCACCGTACCCAAGCCGTAACGTCGGCCTGATCGAACGATCGGGTGGGGCAGGGGGCGGCTTTGGCTGTCTCCTGCTCCACCCGCCTGAAACACCACTGCACGAATGGAGCACGCCGTGTCCGATGGTCTCGAATGGGTCGAAGACGTCTGGTTCAGCATGGGCGACTACGGCAACCTGTACTTCACCTGCGCCCGGGGTATCAGCCCGCAAGAACTCGCCGCCCGCGTAGCCGGGCAACCAGTCGATATCCTGCCCGCGCTGACCCTCCGCGAAGCAGCCGACGTTGTGGCCGACAAGAAGACCGTCCACTCGGTCGGCCGTATCGGAACCAGCGGCGAATGGTCCTACCTGGTGGAAACCGGCGAGTGCCCCGGATGGGATCTCCCGGCGGAGGTGTCCCGCGACGGGGCGGAGGTACTGGTCCTCGACCCGCAGATGGACAATCCGCCGCACATCATGACCTACTCCAAAGACGGCCGGGGCCTGTCCCTCTGCATGTTCGATGCCTACGGAGACACAGACGGCCCGCTCAGGGACGCATTCACCGAGGCCGGGCTATTCAACGACGAGGATGAAGAAGAAGACCTCAACCCCGACCAGCTGCTGCTCCGGGCAGTCGGGGACTACCTCAACCTCTCCCTGCCCCGGAACACCATCCTGGAGGGGCGTCTCCCGGCGGTCATCACCCGAATCTCGCCCCCGTCATGACGCGCGATAGGTGTCCTCTCCGCTTCGCCTAAGAGGTCATCTCATTTGGTGAGTCTGCGGTAGCAGATGAGGGTGCAGGCGATGCTGGTGAAGGCGAGGAAGTGCTCGGCCTTGCGCTCGTAGCGGCGGTGGAGGCGGCGGCAGCCGGCGAGCCAGGCCATGCTCCGTTCGACGGTCCAGCGGTGACGGCCGAGTCGTTGCGAAGTGTCGGTGCCTTTGCGAGCGATGCGGTGCCGGATGCCCCGCCCCGACAGCCATCGCCGCAGGTGGGTGTAGTCGTATCCCTTGTCACCGTGGAGTTTGCCCGGCCTGCGCCGCCTCGGTCCCCGGCGGGACCGGATCGGTGGTATGCCCTTCACCAGCGGGATCAGGGCCTGGCTGTCATGCAGATTGGCGCCCGAGACGCCGATGGACAGGGGCAGACCGGTCCGCTCAGTGATCAGATGGATCTTCGAGCCGTACTTGCCCCGGTCAACAGGATTCGGACCCGTCAGGTCCCCCTTTTCAGGGCCCGCAGGTTCACCGAGTCGATCGCGCACCGGGACCAGTCCAGGCCGCCACGGGAGCCAAGTTCGTCCAGGACCAGCCGGTGCAGCTTCGCCCAGACACGGGCCTTCGACCACTCGGTGAACCGGCGATGAGCCGTCGCGCCGGACGGCCCGAATGACGCAGCGGGCAGTTGCTGCCACGTGCACCCCGACGTCGCCACGAACACGATCGCGGCCAGGACCTCGCGATCGCCGTGACGACGCCGGCCACCGCCCTGAGGGCGCGACGGCACATCCGGCACCACCTGCTGGAACAGCTCCCACAACTCGTCCGGCACCAGCCACTCAACGATCCCCACCACGCCCAACAGCCTACCGAGCCAAATGAGATGACCTCTAAATGCGGGTGTCTGCAGTCGTCCACCTGTTGCTGCCCACAGAGTCTTCACATCATGAATCAGGAGAACCAGCTTGCCGGAAACACACAGTGATCTTCGCAGCGGGCGCTGCATACGGCAGGGTGTAGAAGTGCATGAGGAAGGGAGCCCACGCCGAACTGTGAGCGGGCGCGGCGCTCATCACCGAGATCTGGGCGCCTCCGCGTGGTGCGCGGGCACCGGGAACGACACGGGGCCCCGGTCCACGGTGAGGCGGTCCAGCTCGTCGCAGATGCGTTCCCGCCGAGGCCGGGCCGACCCCGGCGACCCTCCAGGAGTTGCGGTAAGTCGGCGTGTTGGGCACGTCGATACCGGTGCCGGACATGCCCGCAGTGTGCCACCGAGCTGCCGCTGACGGAGCAGCGAGGCGGCTGACGGCCGCGAGCGGGTGCACGTGTAGGGCACCCATATGCGATTCGTCGCATTCGGCGACGGCAAGCTGGAGGGCGTGGGCCCCCTGACGTCAGGGGGCCCACACCGGTCACGGGGGATTTCAGGATGTCGATGAGTCGTCGGCGCTGGAGTCGCGCCAGGAAGCTCCCCGCTGATCGGTTTGCTTGTGGACGATGTCGGGTTCGGGAGGCTGAGGCCAAACGATCAGATAGTAGTCCTCGACTGGTTCTTCAACGAAGCCGTCCGGCTCGGTATCACGACCGCGCGCATGGACTCTGACCCGGTAGTGGCCTGCCCCGTGGGGTGTGAGGACGGGCAGGTCAGCGGGGCCGTCCATCATGTGGCTGGCTCTGACCTGCCCGTATGGTGCGTGGAGGCTGTGATCGATGACTTCGTCCCAGGCATGGGTGTCCACGGTCTCCGGCGCTTGTGAGCGAACCTCGACGTCGACCTGTACAGGCCCGCCCTGTACACCGGTCATCACCACCGCGATGCCGTCCTGCGAGAAGACCAGGCCGTTGACGGGACGGATCTCTGTAGGAGGAGGGATGTCTGTATCGCAGAGGTAGAACATGCCGTAGTCGGCGTCTACTTGCTCGCTGCCGGTAGTGGGCGATTCGGTCATGGTCTCCACGCTACGGGATGCTCAGTCGATCACCGAGACGAAGAATTTATCCTTCTCGATGACTCGGTTTTCGAGATAGAATTTCTTCAGGGCGGTCCCTCCGCCGCTGTTCTGCCCTTCCTTGATCATGCAGGCTGACCAGCCCTTGGCGCCAGTTCCAGGGTTGAGCTTCTTGATCTGGCACCAGCTGAACGTGCGACCAGACGCGGGGGTATTGGGCGACTGCGTGTAGGCACCTTCCCAGGTGGATCGGAAGGGATACTCGTCGCAGCTGTAGCCTGTAGGTCGGGGATAGCCGCCCTTGGACGCCTGAGGGCAAGCTCGATCACCATTGCGCCTGGCCTTCTTCCTGTCGGTCATTCGCGTCAGTGGAGTCCCGTCCGGGTAGGCCCCGGGCAGCCCGGATGCCAGAGCATCGCTCAGGTGGCGTGCGAACTCCGGATTCGCCCCGGACCGGCTTACCTGGAAGACGGGCCTGTAGTCAGGCACAACGCAGCCAGTACCCGATATACCGGGTGTGGCGTTGTCGCAGCGTATTCCACCTCCGGGTTCCGAAAGCATCAGATTGCTGGGTTTTGCCCCCGGCTTGAGGAACTGGAAGATGATGCTTGATTTCCCTGTTCCTACGGCACCTGACTCGGTGACGGTGCTTTCCGGGTTGATCTGTCCGTAGGCGTATCCCTTTGTCTTGACAGGCTGCCTGGGGAATTCGACGTTCTCGCTCGGAAGCTTGCAGGCGCCCTCGCACCTTCCTTGGCCCTGGAGCAGGATGCCTGTGGTGTCGCCGGTTTCGGATCCTTCAATCCAATCGATCGACAACTGGTGGCCCCACGCGGACGTTTTGTACTCGGTGAAGAGGTAGTCGTCCCTCAGGTACTCCAGCCTGCCGATCTGCTTGCGTGTCTTCTGGTCCACGAGCTTCAGTTCCCACACACTGACGGCACATGCCTTGTCCCGGAAGAACAACCAATTGCCGGAGCCGTCGGCATAGTCGTAGCACCAGTCGGGTAGCGGTACGCGAGTACGGCCGGCCGCGGAGAGGCGCGAGGACTTCAGATGCTCGCGGGCCGCGCCAGGACGCGCCGAAGCGTGCGGCAGTGAACTGATCTTCACGTTGCGGACGGGGTCAGTGCATAGAGCTGTGCCGGTGGCCTGAGAGCTGCGTGACCGGATACGGGCCTGCAATTTGCTGCAGCTTTGCGGGTTCGGACTGGCAGATTTTACGACGGGGATGGGTTTTATCCCGGCTTTTTCTGCGGCGGCCTGTGTGGAGTGGGACGACGCTTCGGTGTTGCCGGGTGGTTGCGCGGCGACGGCTTGAAGAGGTAATAGCGCGAGCGCCATGCCAACGAGAGAAGCACGGAAGGTGATTCTCACAGAAGTCCCTTCACTCGGCCTCCGAGGAGCGGCGTTGCAAGCCACTGACTGAACGATGGCGATGTGGCTGGAACTCCGAGCACAATCGGTGATGACTGGCTGAATCCCCCCGAAGTAGTCGAACAGATGTAGTGCGCAAGGAAAGTTATATGGGTCTCTGCACTGCTTGAAAGTGGAAAATCAGCCACAAGCTGCCTGGCCTACTCGTCGCCGACTGGGCGCCGGCGGTCTGGGAGGTGACGATCGCGGTCGAGACCGAGGCGAAACAGCCTGCGAGCACCAGCGCGCCCAGCGAGGCCCACATGCCCACCACGCAGATCCCGGAGAGAGAGGCCAGCAGGTTGACCCGTAGGAACTCCGGCACCGCTGGCAGCTCGCACCCTTCGACGCGGTCACACACCGTGCGGTACCAGAAGTACAGGTAGGGGCGCATGGTGTTGGCCCGCACCTCGTCGGCGAAGTTCGGCGTGGTCAGCCACCAGTGCATCATGCCGCGCGCGTTACGGGCCGCCACCGTACGGTTGTGGACCTTGTAGGAGATCCGGGCAGAGAACAGCCCGCCCAGCCCACGCGGCGCGATGGACAACAACAGCACCGCCAGCAGCAGCGGGTGAAGCACCGCCAGGACCGACGTGGCCGAGGCGAGCTGCACGAGCCCTTAGGTGAGCTGCTTGGCGTCCTCCGCCAGATCGACCGCGCTGTGCGCCGATCTCGGCGGCCTGGGCGGCCTCGGTGGAGCCTCCGTGGTCGAAGGCGTTCACCTCGACCCGCATCTGCGGGTCCCTCATCACCAGATCCACGGCGGAGGCCACCTGGGGGTTCAACCGCCGCGTCGCCCAGTCCGCCACGATCCAGGCAGCGCCGCCCATCGCGGGGGCGGCCTCCCGCAGCCGGGCCCTGGGGCGGGGGGTGTTTCGTGTGGCCGGGTGGTGCCGTGGGTAGCGGGCCGCCCGGTGGCCGCCGGGGCGCGGTGGCCGCCGCGCCCCGGCGGGTCCAGGGCCGAAAGCCCTGGGTGTCAGGGGTTGGTGCGGCGCGGAGTGGGGCCGGTCGGCCGGGCCATCGCTTGACGGAAGCAGCCGAGGAGGCTGTCGAGTTCAGCCCACTGCTGGTCGCACCGGGCAGCGAGTACTGCGAGATGCGTACCGGTGTGCTGGAGCAGGTGGAGGGCGCCGGAGTCGGCTTCGGCCAGCTCGGGAAGCTCATGCAGCACGTCGTCAAAGTGGTCGCAAAGTTCGGTGTGGAGACGGTCGGCTTCCGCTGCTGCCTCCTCCACGGCTGCGGCCAGGGCGCCAGCGGAGCCGCCGGTGGCGCGGTGGGTGGCCAGCAGTTCCGCAGCGTCGGGGCCAAGGGCGTCGTGTACGGCGCGGGTGCCGGTCAGTGGCTGGAGCTCAGACATGGTGTTTCGTGCTTCCTGTAGTGGGGCGGACGGGTGGGGGCCGCCCCCCACCCGTGTGGTCGTCGGGGTCAGGGGGCGGCGGTCAGGGCCGCCGTTGCCGCTTTGCTGATCGCGGCCACGGCTTCAGCCGGGTCGGTCAGTTCCACATGGGTGGCGCCGGGCAGCGGCCCTTCCAGACGGTCGGGGTTGCGGGGGGCGAAGGTCAGCCACAGCACCGCGCATCCGGATTTCCTCAGCGCGGCGATGCGTTCTGCGGCCCGTTGCCGGGTGCGCTTGCCGTAGTCGCCGTCGGAGGCGATCACGGCCAGGCGTGCGGCTCCAGGCCGGGCGAGGTCCACTCCGGCGTCGAGGATGTCGAGGGCCTCGGCCAGGCTGTGCCCCATGCCCGTGGCCTGGAACTTGGTCACCTGCCCGGAAGCGCGGCCGGGGGCGCTGATGGCAGTGATGCCGAGGTCGAAGGCGACTGCGGCGACGCGGGAGTCGGGGTCGGTCAAGGCGGTGGCCCTGGCGAGAATCCAGGCGGCCGAAGCGATGGGCCCCTCGGCTGCCTGCATGGAGCCGGAGACGTCGACGGCGATTGAGGCTTGTCCCGCAAAGATCGGTTTGAGTATCCGGCCCGGGGCGCATTGCCCCGGGCTTGCGGCCCATCAGGCGGCCGTCCCGCCCGCGTTGCGGATCAGCCGCTGGAGCACCTTCACCGTGGTGACGTAGTCCGCGTCGTCGATGCCCTCGTGGAGGGCGGCTCGGATCGCGGGGGCGTTGCGGGCCAGGTCGATGCGGGCCTGTTCCCCTTCCGGGGTGAGCCACAGCCGGTCCTTGGTGTCCTGGGTCAGCCAGCCACGTTCAAGGAGCCCCTCGGCCTCCGCCGCCAAGTCGTCCTCGGGACGGATGTAGGAGGACATGGCCTCCCGCAGCTCGGGCAAGGTCATCCCCTCACCGTCGGGTGAGATGTCATTCACCGACAGGTTGCGCAGCAGCCAGAACTGGGGCTGGGTGTAGCCCTTTTCGGCTTGCTGGGCCCGGGTGTACGCGATGAGGGCCTCGTAGGCGACACCGGTCCAGTATGCGGCGGGCTGTCCGGCGAGTTCGGTGTCGGAGATCTGCTGGGTCGTCATGGGGTATCCCCTCCAGGCGCTTCAGCGTGGAGCCCGCACACCGACCGTATGACTTCAAGTGCGGGTGAAGTCAATCAGGTGATCTTCCGGGCGACTGTGGGGGCGGGAAAGGGGAGCCCTGCCTCTGGTCCGCAACCTGGAAGTACTTGAGGCGTCGGCCCTCGCCATGGTCCGGGTCCGGTCACGGGGCTGCCCCAGGATTTCCTGTAACGGCTGTTCGTAGATGGTCTTGCGATGGCTGGCGTGATCACGGCATCGGAACCGTCCTGGATAGCCCCGTTTGCGGGGCTGAGCCCGCGCTGCTTCGGCAAGTTGATGGCTACAGTTCGCCGCGAGGGCGTGGCCGACAGGCACCGCGGCCGACCGTGGAGCCTGTCTCTGGAGGACCGGATCCTGCTGGTCGTTATGTACTCGCGCACGAACTTGACGCTGCGCTAGGGCGCTGGTTTGTGGCCCGGCCGGGGGCGGTGGCGCGTGCCGTGTGCGGGCGCGGGCCACCGCCGCCCACTGAGGCGGTCAGTTGGGGGTACTGGTATGGGTGTCGCTTTGGGGCGGGGCGTACTGGTAGCGGCGGGGGCTGTCGCTGACCTGTCGGGCGATGCCGTTCTTGGCCAGCTTGGCGAGGTTGTTGGCGATGGCGCCGGAGCTGTGCTCAAGGTGGCGGCTGATCTTGGTTGCGGTGAACGCTTCGTCGGGGTGGGCGGCCAGGAAAGCGGTGACCATCTCGCGCAGGGCTCCCGGGCGCAGCCTGCCGTTGTCGGTGAGGGTGTCGGAGGGGCGCCAGTGCCCGCAGGTGGGGCACATCTTCCCGGGCTCAGGGCGGGGGATTTCCGCTGACGGCTGGGAGGCGCTGGCCACCGGGGTGGGGTCGCCGGTCTTCGCGACGGGCTCGGCGGGGGACTGCGGCCCCTCCTCCTGCACAGGTGCACCGCCCCCGGTCTGGGGAGCGGTGGACTGGGCATCGTGCGGCGCCGCGTCGGAGTGCTCCTCGGGCGGGTTGTCTGCCTGTTCCGCATCCGGGTCCGGGTCCGAGGTGTGTGCTGGCTGGTCCTGCTGGGGTGCGGGTTCGGCGCGCTCGTCGGGCTGCACCTCGGGGTTCGACGCTGGGCTTTGCGGTGCTCCCGCCTCCGCGTCAGTGGCCGGGTGCGCTTGTGCGGATTCGCCGCTCTCCGGGTGGGAGTCCGTCGGCGCGGCCTCCGGTTCCGCCGATTCCGCATTGTCGGTCTCCGGCGCGGCGGTGCCCGGCTTGGGTTCGCTTTCCTGGTCGGGGAGCGGGTGCACTTGGCCGGGTGCGGTGTCGGGGTGCGGGTACCAGAGGTCCGGGGTGGCCTTGCCGGGTGTGGGGTCGCCCTTTTCACGCAGGGCGATCTGTTGGCCTTCCAGGGTGGCGAGGGCCTTGCCCGCGGTCGAGCGGCCGAGTCCGGCGGCGACGGCGAGGGCTGTGGCGCTGGATCCGGGGTGGTCGGTGAGGGCCTGGAAGATCTGGGCGCGGGCGCCGGTCAGCTCACTGGTGTCAGTGATCGTGCGGGTGCGGACGGACTTCTCCGTGTTGTCTGTCATGAGGGAACCTCAATCGGCTGCGTGTCGCGGTGGGATGGGGTCCCCGGCCGGGGTGCGGCCCCGGGCGCACGGTGGGTGCACTGTGGGGTCGCGGGCGGTGCGGGCCGCATGCGCGGTGCGGTTGATCCCGCTTCGCCGACGTCCATGGACGCTCGCCACCCCCAATCCCGTCAAGCGGGATCACCCCAGGTCAGAAGAGTTCTGAGAAGGTCCTACGGGTGCAGTAGCGGGTGTGGTGGGTGCGGTCGGGTGCGCGGCATCCAGGCGGGTGCGCAACGCGCGGGCGCGGTCTTGGCCCAGGTGCAGTGCCCGGCGTAGGTATCGGATGCTGGCCGGGCGGCCCGTGCGTTGCTGTACCGCTTCGTCCAGGGTGCGTGTGCGGGTGAACAGTTCGTCGCTGATGACGGGCTCACCCTGGTGGTGGCCGTCAGGCGCGTTGGGGCCCCCGGGTGCGGTTCCGTCTCGCGCGGGTTCGGGGGAGGCGTCGGCCGGGTGCGTACCGGCCGCAGGGGATGTTTGTGTGTGCTGCTGCGCGCGGGTGAGGAGCTTCCGGTAGGCGGCGATGGTTTCGGCCAGGCCGGTCAGCAGGAGGCATGGGGCGAGGTGGAGCAGTACGGCGGCTGGATCGGCGTTGCTGGGCCACCCGACCTTCCCGTCGGGCCATAGCGAGGCCCAGGTGTTTATGGCTGCGGCGGTGGTTCCCGCCCACCAGCGCAGGGCGGTCGACCAGGCGGGCGGGGTCAGTCCCCAGGAGGCGAGGCGTGCGTCGGCGTACAGCACGATGGCCAGGGTGAGGGCCAGCATCGGGTCGAGCAGTACGGCGATGGCCAACGGTACGCCCCGGGCGGTGGCGAAGAGGGTGACGTTGACCGCGGTGAAGGCCAGTGAGAGGAGCCCGACTGCGCACAGTGCTTTGGTGAGGTTATGCAGCAGGCGCTCGGCTTCTTCGGGAGGCGCAGACGGCGGACGTCTCATCGACGGTGCTCTCGTTGGGTGGGGCGGGTGGCGGCGTAGAAGTCGTGGCCGGCGTATTTGTAGGACTCGTAGCGGACGGTGGTGCCGGGTTTGGGGGCGTGGATCATCCGGCCCTCTCCGGCGTAGAGGCCGACGTGGTGGAGGTTCCTGGGGCGTCCGTAGAAGACGAGGTCTCCTGGTCTCAGCGGGCTACCGGAGGGCACTTTGCGGGTGGCGCGGTACTGCTCCTCGGCCGTACGCGGCAGGGTGATTCCGGCCGCTGCGTAAGCTGCTTTGGTCAGGCCCGAGCAGTCGAAGCCTCCCTCGGCTCCTCCGTCGCCGCCCCATACGTAGCGGGCGCCGAGCTGCGAGCGGGCAAAGGCGAGGGCCTTACCAACTGCTCCTCCGGCGGCGGGCGCGGCGCCGTAGCGCCGTGCGGTGCGGAGGACTTTGCGTACGTACCAGTCGGCGTGGTTGTAGGCGAAGAGCGCGCCGCGCAAGTCTTTACCGTCCTTCGCGCCGTTGGCGCACAGCATCCTGGCGGCGGCGTAGACGGCATCGACCGGGTCCCACGGGGTGGGTGGCTTCTTGCCCCCGGGCGGTACGGGGTGGGCGTACTGATCGAAGGTGGGCTTGAGGAATTGCATGGGTCCGAGCGCACCCGCGCTGGAGCGCAGGGTGGGGTGGCGGCCGTGGTTGGACTCCACTTTGCCGATGGCCGCCAGGATGGTCCAGGACAGGCCGGGGCACACGGGCGCAGCCCGCTGGTAGAGGGCCAGGTAAGCGGGCGGGATGTCGTTCCTGGCGTACTTGCTGGGTGCCTCGAAGCCGGAGGTTGCTGCCGCTGCCCCGTTGCTGAGTCTCGTGGTCAGTGCGGCGCCTCCCACGAGGGTGAGCAGGATGAGGAAGAAGACGCCGCCGAGTGCGGCGCCGAGGGCTTTGGTCATCGGCGACTTGTTGGATTCGTGGGCGGCAGTGGCGGCACGGGGAGGGTAAGGAGGGAGTCTGCTTCGCTGGCTTCTGCCTTGTAGGCCGGCGTCAGGTCCGGCCAGCGGGAGGCGAGGGCGGCGAGTTCGGTGCGCCGGGCTGGTGGATCGAGAGGCAGCCACCATCGGCCCCAGGGGGTGTCGGTGGTGAAGTCGGCCGACGCGGTGGCGACGCGCAGGTGGAGGCTGCGGGCCGGTTCGGTGAGCCGTCGTCGCAGGGCTGCCTCGCGGGAGGCGGTGCGGGTGTGGATGAGCAGGGCTGGTCGGGCGCCGGTGGCGGTGGTGAAGGCGGCGTAGGAGGCGAGTTTCGCCTCGACGCGGGCCAGTTGTTCGCTGCCGGTGTCGTATTCGAGGAAAAAGGGCACTTCCCGCCATCCGTCGTCGTACCAGTGGGCGTATGCGTCGGGGTGGACGAGGTCGCCCCAGCGGCGGACGCTGGAGCGTGCGGACAGCCAGAGCGTCAGGCGTGTGTGTGTGGTGTGGGCGTGTGCGGCCAGGAGGGTGAGCAGCTCGTTGGTGCCCAGGTCGTGGCCGAGGGTGGGGGAGTAGGCGATGCGCCCGGTGTGGGAGGGGCGCCAGCCCATCTCGGAGGGGTCGCAGCCTGCTTGTGCGGCGAGGAGGGCGGCGCCGGCGGGGCCGAGGGTGTAGTGCTCGGGGCCCGAGCCGCTTTGCACCAGGGGGCGGAAGGAGTCCAGGAGCGCGTACTCGTAGAGCGCGCGCAGGCGGCGTTGCGCGGTGCGCAGGGAGGGAAAAGCCAGGCGGGTGATCTGTCGTGTGGTCAATACGCGGTGTTCGTGCAGCATCCAGGCCAGCCACTGGTCGCGGTCGGTGATCCGGTGCACGAGGGGGGTCAGATTGACGTGGTGAGGCTGGCGGTTGGGCCGGGCGCGGGAGAAGGCGGCGCGGGCGGTGTAGCGGGAGCCGGGGCCGTGGGAGGAGCGGGGAAGGGCGGGCGACATACGGGTTCACCACCAGAAGGTCAGCGATCAAGTGCGAGGAAGAGGGCGGGCGCCAGCTGTGCCGTAGGTGCAGAGGAGGTCTGGCGGCACGCGAGGCCGCGTGGGTCGGCGGGGTGCGTCAGGGAGCGGTGGGGGCGCGGCGTGCCGAGCCGGTGCGGGTCCCGGCGGCGGCGCGGAGGTCTACGGATCGGCCGGGTACGGGCGGAGGCAGGGGGCGGGTGGTGAGGGTGAAGGCGGCGGTTTCTGCGCCGTCTGTCAGGAGGCGGGCGGCGGCTTGGTAGGGGCCGAGGTGGGCGAGGTCGTGTGCGGTGAGGGTGGGTGCGAGGTGGCGTTCGAGGTGGTGGGCGTCTTCGGGTGAGGCGTTGAAGTAGATCTTGTTGCGGGCGTTGGCGGAGATGCCTTCGCGTAGGTCGCGGGGGAGCTGGGCGAGGTTTTGGTGGGCGAGGGTGAGGGCGAGGCGGTAGCCGCGGGCTTCGGCGAGCATGTCTTCGAGGGGGTAGGGGAGGGTGAGGAAGTTGTGGCACTCGTCCACGTGCAGGGCGGCGTCGATGCGCTGGTGTTCGGGGGTGCGGGTGCGGGCGGCGGCGGCTTGCCAGACTCCGGCGACCAGGAAGGAGCCCAGCAGTCGGGCGGTCTCTTCGCCGAGGGCTCCTTTGGGCAGGCGGGCGAGGAGGATGCCTCCGTCGAGGATGTCGTCGAGGTTGAAGGTGGAGGCGCCGGCGGCGATGGCGCGGCGGGCGAAGTCGCGGAGCAGGAAGGCGCGGAGCTTGTTTTGCAGGGGGCCGATGACGGCGGCCCTGGAGGGTTCGGAGAGCTGTTCGTACCAGGCCCAGAAGCCGCGCAGGACGGGGTCTTTGAGCTGGGGGATCATCCGCAGCCGGTAGGCGGGCTCGCTCAGGAGGCGGGGGATGTCGGCGAGGGTGACCAGCTGGCGGCTGGTGCGGGCGTGTTTGAGGAGGGTCAGGCAGGCCGCTCGCATGACGTCGTCGGTGCGCGGGCCCCAGAAGGCGGTGAAGATGCGGCGGAAGATGCCGGTGATGTTGTCGACGACGACGTCGATGTCCTCGCCGTCGAGCACGTTCAGGCATGGCGGGGCGTGGGAGTCGTCGGGGTCGATGAGGACGAGCCGGTCCGCGCAGGTGTCGGGTAGCCGGGCGAGGAGATCGGTGACCAGATCGCCCTTCGGGTCGATGACCAGGGCACCTCGGCGGTTGCGGACGTCATCGAGAACCAGGTTCGCGATCAGGGTCGATTTACCCGAGCCGGTTGCGCCCATCAGGTGCAGATGCTGACGCGCATCGGGTACCGCCAGACCGACCCCTCGGCGGGCTCCGGTATCTGAGCGGCCCAGGGGCTTGATCCCGGCTCCGGGGTGAGGGCTCGGGACAGTGGGCGGGGGGAGGACGGATCGGGCTCCGGCGCGTTGCAGGCCGGGGGCGTCCGGGTCGGTGGGGAGGTGGGCCAGGGTGGCGAGTTCGGGGACGGACAGCAGCCGGACACGTCCGGGCGGGAAGTGGCGTGTGCTGAGGGCGGTCGCGGGGTGGGGCAGGCGTGTGCGGTTGAGCCAGTTGCGTTCGGCGAACATCCCGAACGCGGACGCCAGAGCGTGCGCACGCCCGCGCGTGGATTCCTGCGGCTTGTTGCTCTTCGGGTGTGCGGTGGCGGCGTAGGCGACCGTGACGCACCATTGCGGACCGGCGGCCAGTTTCGCCCCGGCCTGGCGTACGGCGGCCGAATGGTCGGCATCCTGCCGGTCACCCGTGCCGCGCTGCGGGCGGTGCGCCAGCCACGCGGATGCGGCCGGAATACGGGCCGGGCCACCGTTTCCTGCCTTCAACCGTCGGGCGGTACGCCGCGCCCGCCGCAGCGCAGCTCCGGTCGCGGGCCGGGCAAGGATCTGCACGGTGGCGCTTTGGTGCTCCCCCATGCCGGTTGCGGCTTGCAGGAGGGCGCGAAGTGGATCGCTGGTGTGGCTGGTGCGCAGGGGGAGGACCTCTGGGCGTGCCAGGCGCAGCCGTCCGCCCGTGGCGATGTGACCGGCGGGGACGAGAGGAGTGGGTGGGGAGACGGTGGTGTGGGCGCCGGGCCAGGCGGCCTCGACCGCGTTGCGGACCAGGGCGAGCGGGACGCTGCCGGGGACCCAGAGGCGGACGGTGAGTCCGGTGGCATTCCAGAGGTATTCGAAGCCGAGGTGCGGCTGGCCGTGCAGCAGTCGTTGCCACCACGGGCGCAACAGACCCGACAATTGCGCCCACAGCACTTCGCCGCCCTTCTCGGGAACGTGTGGCGGGGCGAGGACGGTGACACAGCGGGCGCCCTCGGTCATCTGTCGCTGTCGGCGGCTCTGCCAGCGGTAGCGGACGTGGACGGCCAGGGTGATGGTCAGCAGGACGGCGGGGAGCAGCACCGGGGCATGGGCCCGCCACAGGCCGCATACCGTGCTGCCCATTGAGGGCCAGGCGGAGGTGGGGTCGGTCAGGAAGTCAACGAGCGGGCTGTGGGGGTGCGGTGCGGGGGAGGTCACGCGTCTTCTTCCGTTTCAGCGAAGGCCAGCTCTGCGGGGTTGGTGGTGATGACGTCGTGTTCCTCGGGCGCGGCCACCGACAGCAGGGCGACTTTGTGCCGCTCCCCGCTTTGCAGGAGGGCTTCGCCTTGCTGGGCGGCCAGCAGGAATTCGCGTTCGCCGTGGGAGAGGTGGAAGGTTTTGGTGATGCCGTCGATGGCCTGGGTGGACTGGCCGAGCAGGAGCTGGGTGGCGGCGTTGGAGACCACCGCGCGGCCGAGCTGGGTGGAAAGGACGTCCTCGACGTCCTGGGTGACGACGGCGAGTCCGGTCCAGTGTTTGCGGAAGGATTTCGCGGCGCGGAAGAGGAAGCGGGCGCCTTCGCCTTCCCGCATCAGCAGCCACGCCTCGTCCACCACGACCAGCTGCCGGCATGGCACCGTTCGGCTGGTCACGCGGCGCCAGATGACGTCGAGGGTGAGCATCATCGCCGGGGCGTGCACTTCGTCGGCGAGCTGACGCAACGCGAAGACCACCAGATGACCGTCGACCGGTGTCGTGGTGGGCCCGTTGAACAAGTCCGCATGCGAGCCCGTGGTGTAGGGCATCAGTCGCGCAGCCAGGTCACCGGCGGTCTCGCTGTTGTCTTCTTCGAGGACGTCGGCGAGGTCACCGAGGGTGGGTGCTGTGCGCTTCCAGGTCCGTGGGTCGTGTGTGATGCCCGCGCGCCTGTACACGGTCAGCAGGGCCCGATCCAGGGCCGCTTTCTGTGGTGCGGTCAGCTCGGTGGCGAAGAGCACGGACAGGAAACTGTGCAAGAACAGCAGCCTGCGCGTGAGCGCATCACCCCCCGCCTCCGGAGCGGCGTCTGCCTCGCCCTCGTGGTCGGTGGCGGGCAGGTCGAGGGGGTTGAGACGGACGCCGTCGGCGCCCAGACGCACGACGCGTCCCCCCACCGTGTCGGCCAGGCATACATATTCGTCTTCCGGGTCGATGACGGCGGCCTGCACGCCGGTGAACAACAGCCGCAGCAGCTCCAGCTTGGTGGCGTAAGACTTCCCGGCACCGGAGCGCGCGAGGGTGATGGAGTTGTAGTTCTCCTGGGCGAAGCGGTCGTAGATGACCGGCGCGCCGGAGGCACAGTTGAGTCCGTAGAGCACCCCGGTGGGTGGGCTGCCATCGCGCGGGGCGGGCAGATCAGGGCTCGTGAACGGGAAACATGCGGCCAGCGAGGCCGTGTCGAAGGTGCGGCGGATTCCGAGGGTGTCGATGCCGAAGGGGAGGGTGGCCAGCCACGCGGGCAGGGCGCGGAAGGTCGCCGGTGCTGTGCTGATCAGCAGCGAGCTCGCTACGGCCTGAACCGCTGCGAGCTCCTCCTCCAGTGCGGCGATGTCGGGGGCGTGGACGGTCAGATAGAGCGCGACGCGGAAGAGCCGTCCCTCACCGCGGGCAACCACGTACGCGAGTTCTGCGGCGTCCTGAGCCGCGGCATCTGCCTCCGGGTCGTCGATCTGTCCTTTGCCGAAGCTGGTGCGGCGGGAGGCTTCCAGCCGGGCGCGCTGCTTCTTCAGCCGCTCGGCGGCGACCGGTCCGGGGATGGGTTCGATGTGGAAGGCGACATCGAGGCGGCCGGGGTAGTTCAGCAGTGGGTCGAGCCAGCCTGGTGCCACTTCGGCCGGATAGCCGGTCACCACCAGCGTGGCGGTCAGGTGCGAGCCGATGCCGAGCATCCGGGCGCGGACCTGGAGGGCATCAGGTCCGGGGAGCTCCAGCAGATCGGAGCCGGGGAGTTCGGGCGGGCGGGAGCGCCAGCGCTTCAGCACGAGACCGTCTCCTTGCGGTGGTGGGGCAGGTCGGGGTTGCAGGCATCGGCGAACTCCTCGACCACGCGCTCCGCATCGAGCGGGCCGACATCGATCTCGACCGCGGCCAGGGCGCGCTGCATCTCGTGCACGCGCTGACATACTCGCCCGCCCGAGGTGGCCTGTGGCTCCCGTGCGATGACCAGATGGCGGCGGGCGGTCAGGTCCCGTGTTACGGCGAGCTGATCGAGGTAGTCGGCGTGGGCGCGAGCTGCCGCCTCCAGCGCCGGGTGCGGGAGCGCGGGAGCGCCCTCGCGGAGGGAGGCTGCCATGGGAGCCAGCTCGACCCGGTGGGTGGTGAGCAGAATCTGTACCGGCCCGGTCAGCGAGTTCAGCCAGCGACCGAACCCGCTCGTGAGTGCGTTTTGCTCGGCGCTGGTCCGTAGCGCGAAGTTGACCGTTGAGCAGGAGGCCAGCGCCGCACGCCCGTCAGCTCCGAGGTCGATAACCCCTGTTTCATCGACGCCCTCGGCAGGTATGGCGATCGGGCAGGGCGCGGGACCGGCAGCGCGTCGGAGCCGATTCGGCACAAACTCCGGTAGGGGAGGGATTCCTTCGGGGGCGTGCACCTGCCGCTTGGGGGTGCGGATGAAGGCGAGCGCGGCGAGGAGGAACCGGTCCAGGCCGATCCCCTCCCGGCGGCCCACCACCAGCGCGGTCACTACGCCGGCCACCGGGGTGGTCATCGCGAGGAAGGCGAGGGCAGTTATGTAGGGGCGCAGCAGCCACCACACCCCGTACAACAGCAGGCCGACGGCTGCCAGCTGGGCCGCCTGCCGCGCGGTGAAGGGGCCGAGGACTCGGTCGGGCCGCTCGACGTCGGCGGGAATCCGTACGGCTTCGACACCTTCGTCATGTGTGCCGTGCATGGCCGGTCACGCTCCTTGCGGGGGCTGGTGGTGGGGCGGTTCCAAAGGAAGCCGGAGGGGTATCGGCCGGCCGGGCAGCAGCGCACGACGAGGCGGAGCCGGAGGCAGCGAGCGCGGTGTGGCCGGAGGCTGCGGCCCGCTACGGCCCGGTGCTGGAGGGGGAGCCGACAGCCCCGGCGAGCGGGTCGGCGGAGTGGGGCCACCGGCCAGGGGCCGTGCCGCGCCCCGTGGCCCGCTTGCCGAAGCGGCTCGTCCCGCGCCCGGGGCCAGACCACTGGATGCCTGTCCCGCTCGGCCGCCGCCGGAAGGTCCGGCAGAGCGCGGGTTTCCCGTTGGCCTCGCGGTGTGCGGAGATGGAGTGGGCGGTGTGCGCTGTGGTGTGCCCCACTGGAGCGTGACCTGCGGAGCACTCGATCCAGTCCCAGCCTTGCCCGCACCCGCGTTCATACCCGAGCCTCCGGGACCACGTCCGCTGCCGGTCCCGGGCCCCGGCCTGTGGCCCGTGCTTCCCGGGCCGGGTGCCCCGGGTCCGCTGCCACGGCCTGCACCTGGCCCGCTGCGAGGGCGTCCGCCGGGCGGTGAAGTCCTCGGCCCCCCAGGGCCACCTGGAGGGGGTGGGCCGCCCCAGGGAGGTGGGACCGGCCCGGGGCCGCCAGGGCGGCCTGTCCCTCCCGCAGGGCCGATTCCGGCGCGGGGGCGGAGCCCTCCCGGCCCGCCTGCGCGGGCTCCACCGCGTGTCATGAGGCCGGGCGCGTACTGGTGCAGCAACATCAGCATGGCGATGTTGCGTGCCATCCGCACCGGTGCGGGCGTGTGCGGGGGCGGGAGGCCGAGGGCGCGGAAAGCGGCGCGCATGCACCAGCCGGGCAGCTTGAACAACACCCAGAACAGGGCGATACCCGCCAGCATCGTCCCCAGCTTGTTGAGCTTCGGGAAGCCGAGCAGGGTGGAGTCAGGGGCGAAGAACAGCTTCAGCGAACTGATCAAGACCAGGGACTGGAGCACCTGGATACCCAGAGCGGCGGCAAGCGCCCGCCACCACATCTTCGCCACAGCCTCGGTCGCTGGGTGGGCGTGGCAGGCCAGCGCGAGAGGCGCCCCCACGGTCAGCAGCGCGATGGCACCGACCCGCAGCAGGTAGCCGATCAGCACCGCGAGAACCATGGCCAGGAAACAGAGTTCCAGGATGACCATGTACAACGTCACATGGGCAGTGCCGCCGGAGAGCGCGAACGGGATCGCACGCTCCACCAAGCCCTTGCCCGCGTCGGACAGGTCTGTCTGCGCGATGGCGCGCGAGAGCGCGTTGGCCAGTTCGATGGCTTTGCCCACCACAGGCAGCGAGGCGGCTGCGGCACTCAGCCCGAGCACCAGGCGCGGGGCGATCTGCTTGAGAGCGTACCGTGTCTGCACCGTCTCGTGCCCCATGACGGTGATACCGCCGATGAGGACGAACAGCACGTAGACCGCTGTCGCCGTAACGAGAGAGGAGCGCCACAGCCGCTTCACATCAGGGTGGCTGGTCATGTCCGGAGTGGCCAGCAGCGTGTCGGCGAGCAGCTTCCGGACCGGCTTGAGGAACTGCTCCACCAGAGAGCCCAACAGCGAGGTGACCGCGTCGGCGATCATTCCGGGGAAGTCGAGCAGGTCGCTGAATCCCCAGACCTTCTGCGGCGTGCACTCCCGCCCCTCCGCCTCGCACGCCGGCGGCGTCGGACCCGGAGTCGGTTCCGCGGGCTTTGGCTTTGGTACGACACGGCCGGGCTCCGGTGGCGGCCGAGTTGGTGCCGGAGTGGGGCCCGGCTTCGGCTCTGGCCTGGAAGGCTCCGCATCGGGCGACGGCGCCACCGGTCCCGGAGCCGGTGCAGGGGCAGGGGCTGGATCCCGGGGAGCCGCCGCAGCAGATCCGTTCAGCCCGGCGCACAGCGCGAGCCCGCAGAAGGCCAGGAGCAGCAGGCGGGGCAACCATCGACGTGGGCTCACTGTCAGATTCCCAGGATGCCCTTGAGGACCTCGACAATGACCGGCGCCAAAATCGCCAGGCCATAGCCGGACCCCGACGCTTTCAATGCCTTCTTCGCTGCCTCGACTTCGGCTGCATCCCCGCCGGCCATCAGGTAGCGCAGTCCACCCAGTGTCAGAAACAGCGTGGCCAGACCGGCGAGGATCCCCACGATCCAATTGCGCAGATTGTCGACCACCGCCGGGATCGACGCCGGATGAGGCGCCTTCCCCGCCGCCACCGCCTCCACGGCGAAGACCAGACACCCGGCAACCAGGACACTGGCCAGCGTGACCAGCCGCATGACGCGCTCTCGGGAGGCGAGCACTTCACCACGAGAGAGGCGAGTGCGACGGTGTGACCGGGCACGTTTGATCGCAGGCATGCAGGCGTACCTCCCTCGGGCGAGAGCCGCCCAGGACGCTGTGGACACAAACGGAGAAAAGGCAGTGGTGTCGCCGAAGTGCCGGGGCGGGCTCCTTCGCCCAGGCGCCGAACCCCCTTCAACGGCGGTTGGCGGACGGGACTTCTCGGGATGTCAGCGCGAGACGGCCCGACCCGGCACTTCAGCGGCTGCCTCCCAAAACCCGCACAAGCCGGTTCCGGGAGGGACGGGCATCACCTTCGGGTAGGGGAGGCGATGTGCCGTCATGGAGAGATAGAGCGTCCGGCCCGGCTTGTTGCCGTCCCCGGGCCGGAGATCCCCCGTACGGGCTATACCTCGTATGCCTGTCGCTGGAGATGCACGGCGAGATGGGTCTCGGCTGCGGCGCGGTGCCGGTAGAGGGTGCGCCAGGCATGTCCGCGCTGCTGGGCGATGTCCTTGACCGACTTCTTCTCCAAGCGGGTGAGCGCGATCAGCTGTGCTTCGTGTGCTTTGAGTACTCCTGCCTGCATGGCTGCGGCCAGCACGGCGTACTCATCTCGCTCCTCCCCGTGGTCCGGAGTGTTGCGGTCTTCGACATCGGGCCTCTCTGGTGCGGGGGTGTCGGGGCTGATGAGCACAGGGCACTCGTGCCTCTCCTGCTTGCGGGCGGCGTTGACGAGCCGGTGGATCTCGCGGTCGGCAGCGTTGAAGAGCGCCCGGTGCGGTTCGGGGTGATCGCTTGTCAGCAAGGGCAGTGTGGTGGCGACTGCGGCCAGTGCCGTCTGCTCCAGGTCCGGCCGCTCCAGGCGCTGGGGAAGCTGCTGTCGGCGCAGCATCCGGTACAGAACGGGGATGGTCATGCCCACCGCAACGAGTTGCCACGGCTCTGGCAGCTTCTGGGCCCGGCGCACCACCTCGTGCCAGATGAGTGCCCGCTGACTCGCGGTCGCTCCTGGGTGCGCGAGCCGGGCTCGCACCCGGTCCACCGGCCAGTCGCTCTTCGTCCGGCCGTCGTCCGACAGCAGGGGCATGGTGAGGGGGCGGGCAGCCGCCGCCCCGAGTGCGAGGAATGCCTCGTCCAGTTCACCGAGCGGCGAGCGGGCCTCACCGACATTCGCACCAGGGGTTGGGAAGACGCGGCGCATGAGCTCCTCCATCAGTCGTGGCTTGGCTTGTGCCGCCACGACTCCCAGCCGCCCGGACCACTCGCGTGCCATGCCCGGTCCGGCGACGAGTCACTGGCTCGGCTGGTGCTCGCCGTGTGCGAAGGCCGCACCGTGGCCCGTCCCTCTGAACAGCCCCTGAGCGGCAGTCCGAAGGGCAGAATCGAACACAAATAATTCGCGACGACTTCACCGGCCTCGCCTGTGCCGGAATCTGGTGGTCCGGTACTGGCTCGCAGGTGGCTCGCTACTGGCTCGCTTCCGCACCCACCTGCACAAACACCTCAGCGCACGACGGAGACCCGAGCTCCACCCGCGTATCCCGGGGTGTGAACGGTGCGTATCCAACCTGCTCGAACAAGCCGTCACGGGTGGCAAAAATGCGCCCGGAGTTGTCTTTCTCTTACGTCAGCACGAGAACGGAAACCCCTTCGGCCGGGCGCCGCCACCCCATGCGCCACCACACCGGGCCCACAGCACCCCAGCCAGCCGCCGACCGCCTGTCACCTATCCCGTCCACGGTCTGGCTCCCACCCGCCGACGAACCCCACCCAGCCCCCGCCGACGACGAGGTCCTGCCGCAGTGGGCCATCGAAAGGATCCGCACCCAGATCATCCCCCGCCCCAGCGAGGCACCCAGCCCACTGCTCCGCGTCCGCGTCAACGAAGCAGGTGACTCCGAGGGCGGATCCTCTCTGGACGCACGCGCCCGCACCACCACCTACCCGCACACCCGTCCGCACGAGGATGGAGCGGACCTTCCGCTGCCGCCCCTGCTGCTCGCCGAATTCCACCCCGACACCCTCCGCGCTCCCGAAGACGCGGACCAAGCTCTACTCAGCGACCCTCTGCCGGCCCCGCAGGATGTCTGGCCCGGCTTCTTCCACCGCGCGCACCGCCTCCTCCCCGCGGAGGGAATCCTGCTCGTCGCCACCCGCCAACGACGCGACGAGCGTTGGCTCATCGACCCACTCGGTGAACTGACCGCCAGCGCCCGAATCGCAGGGTTCTCCTACCTCCAGCACCTGGTCATCGCTCACCTGCACCCCGACTCAGACCACCTCGCCGCCGCGAGGGCTGAGGAGGTGACCGCCGGCGGCCTCATCCACTCCGACCTGCTCCTCTTCTCCCCACGCACATTCGCCTGACCAACGGACCGGAGCCGTCACCTTGCACTACCCCCATGGACCCCACTACCGCCCCAAGCCCGTCTCGGTGTGGTGGGACACTGCCCCCACCTCAGCCCCTGCACAGCGCAAAGCCCGCCATTACGTGAGCGGAAGCAACGCCCACCCGGCCAAGATGCTCCCCGCACTGGCCGCCCACGCCATCGCCGCCTACACCACCCCCGGCGACCTCGTGCTCGACCCGATGTGCGGGATCGGCACCACCCTCGTCGAAGCCCAGCACCTGGGCCGCCGGGCGATCGGCATCGAGTACGAACCCCGCTGGGCACAGCTGGCCGCATGCAACGCCGCCTCCGCCCAGCGGCAGGGCGCCACCGCTGCTGGCGAAGTGGTCTGCGGAGACGCCCAACAGGTAAGCCGTCTCCTCCCCGCCGAGCACCATGGCCGCGTCGCGATGGTGCTCACCTCACCGCCATACGGCCCAAGCACCCACGGCCGCGTACGCTCCACCCGCGACAGCGGAGAAGGAGGCGTTCTTAAGTGGGACCATCGCTACAGCGACGATCCCGCTAATCTCGCCCACACCTCCACGGATCAGCTCCTCGCCGCCTTCACCCGCATTCTCCACGAATGCTCCTGCGTGCTCCGTCCTGGCGGCACTGTGGTGGTCGTCGCCCGCCCCTGGCGGGAGAGCGGCGAACTCGTCGACCTCCCTGCTGCGGTGCTCGAGGCCGGGAAGCGAGCCGGGCTCGCCCCCATCGAGCACAACATCGCTCTGCTGGCGGGGCTCCGGGACGGGCAGCTCGTCCTGCGGCCCTCGTTCTTCCAGATGAAGAACACCCGCGATGCCCGACGCCGCGGAATTCCCTCGCACCTCATTGCCCACGAAGACGTCCTCGTCTTCTGCAAGCCTCATGGTCTGCGTGGCACGTGCCAACGGACGCCTCGTCCAGTGCTTCGGCCTCGGCGCGCGGAGGTGCGTCGCTCGCGTGCAGACTGCAGTCCGGACGGCGCGGAACGGGCGCCACGGCAGTGCCCCGATACAGCGCGGGTCTGCCACTGTCCCGCACGCGGTGACTGCCCGGGCGGGAGGTGCGGCTGATGTCCCGTCGCTCCCTGTCTCCAGCTCCGCTCGCGCGTCGCCCGCTGCAAACCGCTGTCACCCAACGGGAATCTGCACTCGAGGAAAAGGCACCGGCCGGTGGCGGGCAACCAGCGGAAGGGCCCGATATCGGGGAGGAAGCGACGGAGAGCTCCCGTGTGGAGGGCGGGCCGTTGCTGTATACGGCCGACCAAGCCGCCGCTCGGCTGCGCATCCCCGCCTCCTGGCTGCGGAAGAAGGCAGCCGCACAGCAGATTCCCCATACCCGACTCGGGCGCCATCTGCGCTTCGCCGAGACTGATTTGGCCCTCCTCCTCGAAGACGGGGCACGAGGCCCCCGTCCCTGACCCCCCGTAGCTGGGTCCGACCAGCGCGGGGGATTCCGCTCCGCCGAGAACCGAGCGTCGATGGAACCGCGCGCTGGCATGCGATCGATGCCGTGCGTGCCGTGGGCACCGCGCGCCGGAGTTCAGAACACGTGTGAAAGGAGATGGCCATGGCCTGGGTTGAACGACGAGGCCGCACCTGGCGGGTGCGGTACTGGAAGAGCCCCGGCGTCGCAGGCAGTATCGGCGGCTTCCTTACAGAGGAAGCCGCGCAGGCCCACGCCGACCGCATCAGCGCTCCCAGCCCGTCCCCGACATCACCTGCCCCCAACGCTTCACCCCCATCACCCACCGAGCCGCGACCTGTCTCGGTGTCCCCTCCGGATCCTGTGCATGGATCATCCACCACGCGTCCGGCTGAAGGCGGGGTGACGCTGGGCCAGTGGGCAGAGACATGGTGGCAGGGCATCGACGTCGGCGAGAACACCGAGGCGTTCTACCGCAGCCTGCTCACCTGCCACATCCTCCCTCGATGGGGTGGAGAGCTGCTCACAGCTCTTACCCCTTCCCACATCCGGGCCTGGCTCAAGCATCTGCGGACCCGGCACGCGGAGGCCACCGTCACCAGCATCCGCAAACTCCTCGCCCTCATCCTGGCCGACGCCGTCGACGAGGGCCTGCTCACCCGCACCCCCGTGCGCCCAGAGCGCGGACGCCGCGGGCGACTGCGTCCACGCACCGAACGCGCCTGGATCGATGAACACCAACTCCTCCAACTCGCCGGACGCGCTGCCATGCTGGCCACCCCTCAGCAGGCCCTGCTGCTGATCACCGCCGCCTACACCGGCATGCGCTGGGGCGAGCTGGCCGGCCTGCACCGCGACAACCTCGACCTGACCACCGGCCGCGCCCACATCACCCCCACCGGCGCTCTCCACGAGGTCAACGGCACCCTCAGCCTGGGCCACCCGAAAACCCGCGCCAGCGTCCGCACCGTCACCCTGCCCCCCTTCCTCACCGCACTCCTGAGCACACACCTGAAGACAAGCACCCGAGAGCTGGTCTTCACCACCGTGCGCGGACGGCCCCTGCGCCGCTCCGGCTTCCAACGCCGAATCTTCGCCCCCGCTGCCCGGGGCACCACCCACCAAGGACAGCACTGGCCTCCCATCGAGGAACGCCTGACCTTCCACGGCCTGCGCCACTCGCACAAGACCTGGCTCATCGAAGACGGCATCCCCGACATCGCTCAGGCCCGCCGCCTGGGCCACACCCTCCAGGACAAAATGGACGACACCTACGCCCACGTAGCCCCCAGCATCGAAACCCGCCTCCTGGCCGGACTCGAAGCCCGCTGGCAGCGCTCCTTGAACACCCTCGCCCCCACCAGCCACCCCCGCGCCTCGCTCTTCCTCCCGCCAGCCGCCGCGAGCTGACCAACCGCACCGCACCACCCAGCCCCGCCAGCGACCACTGGCGGGGCTTCCCCTCCCGCCCTCGTCAGCGTCCAACCCGCCCTGAATGGAGCCTTTGTTCCGGTGGTGGGTGATTGGCTTGAGGGTCAGCTGTAGCGCCAGCTCGGGGTTGACGGCGCCCCGGTGCCGCGCTGTCGGACAGGCCCGAATACACATGCATCGCAGCGAGCCCAGGGCGCCGCGTACCGGCGGCGCGGGGTGCAAGGTGGCCGGGGATCCCACGCCTAGCGCCGCTCATACGTGCCGCGTACACCGTCTACAGTCAGGAATCCGAAAGGGGCCCTCTCCGTCGCGGACGTGCAGACCATGCGCCGCCTGCACGCGGTCGGGCCAGTGCCGTCCGGCCGCGCACCGCCGACACCCCACTGCTGACAGTCACGAGCTGACCTCGGCTCCTCTGCTCTGCTTTCCGGCGGCGGTGAGCCCCGGACCGTATCCGTCCGGGGCGCTGCCCGCTTCCGAGGAAGGGCTGCTGAGGAGGGAGGTCCGGAGGCTACTGGGCGATGTCGGCCTTCACCCGCGCGTTCGGGCACTGTGCAGCACGGTCACGGAGGGCGCTCTTCTCCGCCTGGTCTACGGCGAGCCTCCAGCGGGTCTTTGTCGCGACCCAGTCCGACAGGTACTGGCAGGAGGCGTCCTTGGCGGGCACCCACCACTGGGCCGGGTCTTTATCAGCCTTCTGCCGGTTCTCCCGCGCGGTCACAGCCACCAGCGACCGCTTGCTGTCGAGGTCGTTGGCGTAGCGCTCGCGCTTCTTTGTGTCCCAGGCTGAGGCCTCGGAGTCCCAGGCTTCGGCGAGCGGCACCATGTGGTCGATGTCCAGCCCACGTGGGTTGTCGGTGGTCTTGGCGTCGTAGTAGCTGAACCACTCGCCGTCCGTAAGCGAGCAGCCCGGCCGGATCTTCGGCTCTTCGGTGGCTTCCTCGATGAGGACTTCCTGCCTCGTGTTGCAGCCGTCCCGGTCGGCGTCGATCCAATGGCGGAACTTCGTGCGCTTGTAGCCAGCGCGGTTCTCCTTCTCCACGGGCAGGGCCTCGATGGCCTGCACCACAGGCAGGTCGACAGCCTGACGACCGGATGTCGGTTCAGCCACCGCGGGAGCGGCAGCAGCCAGCAGGGGCACGGTCAAAGCAGCGGCCATCAGGCCGCGAACCAAGATGATCACGGCGGCATTGTTGGCTCAGCAAGAGGCCGCCAGGCGGCTGTGGGCTGCCAAACCACACGATGGAGTGCACAGCTGCGGGCCAGGCTGCGCTATCCGCAGTCGTTGCGGTTGATGCGCAGGGAGCGGGTCTGGTCGTTGAGGCTGTAGCCGCGCAGGTCGTGGATGGCCCCGCCGCTCTTGGTGACGCACACCCCACCGGCCAGGCGAAATTCGCCTTCTCGTAGATACGGGCGGTGCGGCCGGAGTTGTTGCGGACGGAGCTGCCGCGGTCGCGGATGGCGGTGGGAAGGTCCTTCACGCTGCCGTCGACAGCGCCGCTGGGGGCTGTTCTCAGGGCTGGGCGAGTGCGAGACCGTATGCCAGGACGAGCGTCTGGAGCGGTATGCCGTGGCACTGTACAGCATACTCGGCGGGACCGGGTGCGCCTGTCCAGTTCATTGCGAGGACGAAGGCGTCACTACACCACCCACACCAAGATTATCACTAGCTGGCCAGGGCATACGGGACACCGTTCAATGGCTGCGCCGGGTGGTGACGAGTTGGCTGTCCCGGAGACGGTGGGCAAGGTCGAGCCGCTGTCGAGCAACGCCAGGACGTCGAGGTGTCTGTCGGCTGGCACGGTGCCCAGGCGCTGCTTCTTGCGACCGGCCCGGATCAGAGGGCCCGTTTGCGCTTGGTGGGTCAACTACTGGCCCAGCCCAACGGATTGGAAAACGCTCAGTATCTCCAGGGCGTCCGCAGCGAGAAGGGGCGTGAGGCAGCGCAGCTCCGCAGTGCTCGATGAGTTGGAACTGCTATCGACAGATGATGCTTCAGGAGCTGACATAGCGACACCTGAGTACGCAAGATGCGTCGGAAGACGGTCGCTAGTTTGCGGGGGCTGCGCGGTTCCATCGCGCGAGACCTTCGAAGGCGTCCAGCGTGCGGACATCGTATGGCCCGAAGAGTATTTGGCAGTCTTGGGCAAGTTGGTTGTACATGGCTGCTGCTCCGCGGGTGTCACCTGACTGGCCGGTGACCTCGGCGTATTCGGTGCGAGCATCGATCAGTGGCTGATCGCTGGGATCGTGAAGGAGTTCCAGCTCGAAGATCCGCAGGTCCAGTGCTTCGATGCGTTTGGAGAAGCTCGCGTTGTCGCCATGCGTGTCGGGTATGTCGGTTCGGCCTGCTGCGTCCGTGATGTTTAATGCGTCGAGGATTTCGCCTACCGCGTGTGCGACCGTCTGAGCGTCCTTGGGGCGCTCTGCCGGGTCCTTGGCCAGCAGGGTGCGGGTGAGGGTGTCGAGCTGGGCGGGGACCCCGGGACGATGGGCGCTCGGGGGAGTCGGCGCGTCGTCCTGATGCATCCGGCCCACAGTTAAGGCATCGTCCTGAGGGCTTCCGAAGGGCGGGTGCCCCGTCAGCATTTCGTACAGGACACAGCCCACGGAGTACAGGTCGCTGCTTACGCTGCCCGTCTCGCCGTGCCACCGCTCGGGTGCTTTGTACAGCGGGGTGCCCGCTGCGATGTGGCTCTGAGTGACGTCAGACAGGTATGCCAGTCCGAAGTCGACGAGCTTCACGTCCCCCTTTCGCGTAATCATGATGTTTTCAGGCTTGATGTCGCGGTGGATCACGTCAGCGGCGTGCGCAGCGTCGAGTCCCTCGCATATTTGGCGTATCCACCGGGCGGTGCGCTCCAGCGGAAGCCGCGGCCCGCCCCTGAGATGTTCGGCGAGGGACTTGCCCTCGACGTACTCCATGACGATGAAGAACTCGCCGCAGTGTTCACCGCTATCGTAGATATGGGCGACACTCGGGTGGTTGACCCGAGCCATGGCCCAGGCCTCTCGCTGAAACATTCTCGCGGTCGACTCGGCGAACTCCGTGGGAGCACCCTGCTGCAGAAGGCGGCGCCGTGCAAGGAACTTCAGTGCCACGGTGCGGCCCAGCCTTGTGTCTTCGGCTGTCCACACATCGCCCATGGCGCCGCTGACGGGGCCTTCCTTCGGCCTGAAACGATCACCGATCAGCATGAAGTTGTCCACCCTCGCCCTTTTCGCGCTCGTTGGGTTGCGACGCCCTTGTGGTCAGTGCTGTTTGGGGGCCCCGCCCCAGAGGGTGAGGTCGGCCAGGTCCTGTATGCCCTCGTGCCATTCCGCGAAGAAGTCCTCCCGCTGCTGTAGTGCGGCGGCCAGTGTCGCGACGGCCTCATTGCGAGCTTGGTCGCCCTGCTCACGCACATGCCGCTTGCGCAGGGGAATGCCGAAGATCTCCCATAGGACCCACGCGACCATGGCGAGGATGAGGAGGAAAAACACTACCCGCCATGCACCGTCGACGAACGGCACCACGAGCACCCCGGTGACGGCCCCGAGCAGCAGGGCGCCGAAGACGCGCGGCCAGCGGCGCACCACGGCGTCCGAGCGGGCCTGGGTCTGTCGCTCGAGGCGCGCGGCGAGGTCGTCGACGAGCGGGCCCGCGTCCACGCACTGGTTCGGATCCGTCGGTACGGTCACGGAATGCTGCGCCACGCTCAGGGTGACGCTGGGGGGCAGCTGACGCTCGGAATCAACGACGATTCGGCGGGCGGTGTTCTCCAGGCTCGGCCAGATGGCGCGGAGGGCCATGCGGCGGGCTGCTGGGCCCAGCCGTGCCTCGCCAGGTTCGAAAACGGCCTGATCTAGGAGGACCATGAAGGTCACCGGCTCAGCTTCCGGGCCCAGAACCGACACGTGTGCCTGCTCGGCCGCTTTCAGGTCCCCGTCATGTTCGATGATGCGCTCGAGCCTTCGCATTTGCTCAAGCAGGTGAGCCTCGTCGGGCTCGAGCTGGTTGATCAGCCGCTCGAGGGCGCTCTCCACGTGGCGACCACCACTGACGGGGCGGTCGACTCCGGCCGGTCCGTCGGGGAACGTGCGCCCAAGGTAGGCCAATGTCCTCCCGGGTACGGTCGCGAGTTCCCAGCCGTGCCGGAGCGCGTCCCACTGGTTCCCGCAGGTCCGGCGCAGCGCCGCGTACTCGCCTTCGGGCAGCCGGCGGCGCATGTCGCGCAGTCGAGCTCTCCACTGTGTGGCGGCCGATGTGCGGTGCACGCTCTGGTCCCATCCCGCCATGGCTTGCCGGGTATAGCCGAGCGCTTCCTCTCCCAGCTCCTTGCTGGCGATGGCATCCAGGACCACACAGAAATCCTGACCGAGTTCCTCAGGATTGAGCGACTGGAGGTAGGTGTCCATCCAGGCAGCCGCTTCGGCCTCCTTCCCCAGGCGGGAGGAGGTCAGTGCGAAGAAGAGATGGGCCTTGGCAGCGTCCAGGGTGGATGCATGCGATTTGGCGCGGTCACCCTGCTCGGTCTCATCGCGGAAGTTGGCGGCCACCGCCATCATGGCCGGGGCCAGCCAGTAGGTCGGTTCGAGGAGCATTCGTTCCTCGACACAGGCCCGTACCGTGATGGTGTTAACCATCTTCTTGTGCACGGCCTGGGCTGTGAGAGTGTGGACCAGCCCTCGGGCCAGAGTGCGAGTCAGCTTTCGCTGAGCAAACTCTGCCTGGAAGACAGTGGTCAGACGGGCCAGCTCGGCTTGGGCCCGGGCCACCTCGCGGTCGCGGCCGTACTGCTCGATGAAGGAGTTCAGGGCCTCGCGGGTGTCGGTGACCGCCCTCTCCAGACCCGCGACCTCCTGACGTACCTCGGTGACGTCACTGTGCAGACCACGGACGTCGGCACGCACGCCGTGCAAACCGTCCTCAAAGACGTCCAGCCTGTCTTCGTGGCGAACCTGTTCTTGGCCTACACCCTCCAGTTGGTCCGCGAGCCGAGCCAGGGCTGAGTCCGTCTCTATCCGATCCTCCATGACATCCCCCGAAGTCATCGCGGCATTGCGGCACGTACTCGCTCATTATCGAGTGCGTACCCGTCGCGTGCGGTCAACTGGCTGAAAAAGGCCAACTGGTCGGAATGCGGCGGCCGGTGTCGGTGCGACGTGGCAGCATGGCGCGTCATACAGCCAGCACACCAGGGGGAACGCGCCGTGCGTGAGATCGCTTACCTGTCCGAGGGAAAACTGCGGCAGTTCGTGCCTGAGCCCCGACGTCTGCCGAGGGCAAGCGCCCTTCGCCTGACCACGCCGTTCGGCGGCATCGATATGGACGCGCCAACCACGGACGGGGAGCGCGGGCACCTGCGGCACTTGCGGGAGGTGCACCAGCATCTGGAACGCGTCGCTGAATGGTATACAGCGGCCGAGCTGCGGCCCGGCCAGTGGGTGATGTTCGAAACCCCTTTGCGGTGCGTGACACTCAGCGGCGCCCACCAAGATCTCGTGCTGTTCGTGGACTCGGCACGAACACAGGGCACAGATCGTGCGACAACCGGAGACTGCCGACTGCTGATGCACGGATCCGCCCGACATCTGCGAGGCTGGACGCCGATACTGGCGGACGGACCAGAGCTGGAGGTAACGCACTCCGCTTCCAGTCTGGGTGACTCCTTCGTCACTCGGGCCGGCCAAGTCGTTGCGACACTCACCCGGCACCGCGAGCCGCTGCCCGAGGATGAGCAGTCACCTGGTACAGCCGCTGAACTGCACGAACGTGGCGTCCAAGCGTTGCTGCGCGCCCTGGACGAGGAAGACAGCGGCATTGACACGCTCACGGCGATGACCGGATATGCGCGAGTCACAGGGCTTGTTCCAGAGACCGACACCGCCCCCCGGTGCCTGGTAGCAAGTCCGCTCATCGTGGAGTACGCGGCAGCTGCCTGAGTACTTTGCCCGGATCGCCACCACCACGTCATGACGGCTTCAGTAACTTCGTCCGAACGACTGGGCTACCCGTATCCGCCGCGGGACGGTCGTCGCGGAAACCTCCCTGCGCCATCTCGTGGCCGAACTGGTCAACGGCTGCTCCGCCGACCTGCTTGGCCTGCGTGGTCCGCCGGGTCTTGTCGGCCCGCCAGGTGTTCAAGGGGGAAGCGGGTCCCTTTCAGTAGGTGACGCACGAGAGCGATGCAGTGGTCTTCTCTGCCTCGATGAACGCGTACACCGCACTCGTCGCCGCTCGCCTTCGCGAATCAGACCGGTGCCCTTTCGCGGCACCTCAACCGCTTCGCCCTGCCCGGCGGGCCAACCTCGGGCGTAGGGACGGCTCTTCACGCTCGGCCGTCGTCAGCTCTCCGTTCAGTGACGGATCTGACTCCCCCTGCATCGGCCCCGCTGGAACGGCCCTCTGTAGGGTGCTACCGCGCCCCACATCTGCTCCCGCTCTCGCGGATACGCTCCCACCTGTGCTCAAGTGTCATCCGCTCGCCCCAGGTGCGCGGGCGCGTCACGGGGCGACCAGCACTGGCGCGCTGGCCTGGGCAAAGACCCTCGCCTGTGCGAGGAGGGGGCGGGGAGCGCGTCAGCCGCAAGGTCATAGCGGTCGGCCCCGCCCTCCCCGTGCGGTCAAGGGGTTCTTGTGCCTTCTGTCCGGGAATACCCGTCCACCCGTCGGGGTGTGGCGGTACCGCACTGTTGACGACGGTGCGCAGCAGCGGCGTACCGCGCACAACCTCGACCCGATCGTGCGACGGAGAAAACGGGCATGACTGACGTCTGGGAGCGTGGGAGCGCGAGTGCTCCCAGAGGGCTCCCATCATGGGAGCAAACGCACGTACGGAAGAAGCCGCCCCAGCAAATGCTGGAACGGCTTCCGATCTGCGGTCTTCGCAGTCGGGACGGCGGGATTTGAACCCACGACCCCTTGACCCCCAGTCAAGTGCGCTACCAAACTGCGCCACGTCCCGGTGCTCGTTCGGTTCGGGGCTTTCCCCTCGCCGCTCGCGCACAAAGAACAATACAGCACTTCAGGGGGTGCTCGCTCACCCCCTCCCTGCTCGAGTCGACCGGGGAGGAGGACCCGGCTGGGGCCTCGGGTCAGGCCGTGAACGGGCTCTGAGCGGACCGGTCCTGAGTTTGGTGTCGAGGCAGGCGGGAACTCCGGCTCTCCTGCGACAGACGGCCGGGGCCGCGGGTGGTTCCGGCCTCGCTCCTGGGAGGAGGTCTCGGTTGTGAGCCGGTCCCGCATAGTGATCGTCGGAGCTGGATTCGCCGGATATCAGGCGGCGCGTACCCTCTCGCGCACGCTCCGTGGCGCGGTGGAGATCGTGCTGGTCAACCCCAACGACTACTTTCTCTATCTACCCCTGCTGCCAGAGGTCGCCTCCGGCGTGCTGGAGCCGCGACGGGTGTCCGTCTCGCTGGCGGGCACGCTGCCTCGGGTACGGCTCGTCCTCGGCGAGGTCGACGCCATTGATTTCGATCAGCGCCGGCTCCAGTACGTGGACCCGGAGGGCCGCTCCGGCGAGCTCGACTACGACCGACTGCTGCTGACCGTCGGCAGCGTCAACAAGCTGCTGCCCATCCCCGGTGTCGCCGAGCACGCGCACGGCTTCCGTGGCATGCCGGAAGCCCTCTATCTGCGTGATCACGTCAACCGGCAGATCGCCTTGGCCTCGGCGTCGGAAGATCCGGAGGAGGCCGCGGCGCGCCGTACCTTCGTGGTCGTCGGTGCGGGCTACACGGGCACGGAGGTCGCCGCGCACGGGCAGATGTTCACCGCATCCCTCGCCAGGCAGCACAACCGGCAGGAGCGAACCGGAAAGCCGGGGAAGCGCGGGAGGCCGGAGGGGCACGAGGAGCCGGCGACAGAAGGGGAACAGGGTGAGCAGAGGGCAGCACAGGAGTCGAGCGGAGGCGCGGCTGTCAGCAGTCGGTCCAGCCAGGGGGAGCGACCCCGTTGGATGCTGCTCGACATAGCCCCGCGCATCCTGCCTGAGCTGGATGAACGTCTCTCGAAGACCGCACACGAGGTGCTGAGCAAGAGGGGTGTCGAGGTGCGGACCGGGACCAGCGTCAAGGAGGCAACCAGCGAGGGTGTGCTGCTGGACAGCGGCGAGTTCGTTCCGACCCGCTCGCTGATCTGGTGTGTGGGCGTACGGCCCGACCCCCTCGTCAAGGACCTCGGGCTGGAGACCCAGCAGGGGCGCATCGTGGTGGACGAGTATCTGCGCGTGCCCGGCAGGCCCGAAGTCATGGCCTGCGGTGACGCGGCTGCGGTACCCGATCTGACCCGCCCCGGGGAGATCACTCCGATGACGGCACAGCACGCGGTACGACAAGGGAAGACAGCGGGCCGTAACCTGGCGGCCTCGTTCGGTTACGGGGCATCGCGGCCCTACAAGCACCATGATCTGGGCTTCATGGTCGACCTCGGTGGGGTCAAGGCCGCGGCGAACCCGCTGCGTGTGCCGTTGTCGGGGCCGCTCGCCAACCTGGTGACGCGGGCGTACCACCTCGCGGCCATGCCGGGTAACCGGGTCCGCGTGCTGGCGGACTGGGCACTGGATGCGGTGCTGCCACGGCAGGCGGCACAGCTGGGGCTGGTGAGGTCCTGGTCGGTGCCGCTGGAGTCGTCGTCGCCCGAGGTGGCCCGGGTACCGGCGCCCTGACCCCCGCTTCCTGCTCCTGCCTCCCCCATTCCCCCGTCCCCGCTCGTCGGACTTCCCGCCTCCGTTCCACCTGCCCCCGGCCCTGTCTCCTGCCCCCGCCCCGTTTCTCCTGCTCGTGCTTCTCCGCACTTGCGCTTGTGGGGCCCTCCCGCTCTTCTCGGGCCCTCCAGAGACTGCTCGCCCCGTCACCCGCTCGGGTGACGGGGTTATGCACAACTGGCGGGTTATCCACGGGCTGTGAGGCCTCGGACACGGAATGCGCACCCGGAGCTAGCTTTCTCGTAGTGGGTCCGATCGGTTCGGCCGCCCCCACCCTGTATCACCGGGGGCGCCGATCGCCGCGTTCCCCTGAGAGAGCGACGGGCGGCAGGAACTCGCGCACAAAAGTGCGATGCCACCAGGCGCCGGTCTCCCGCCGCTCCTCTCGCGTAGTGAAGTGATAGCGGTACAGCAGCGCTCGCACATGAGTAGGAGGTTGTTCCGGGAACGGATTGGTGTGCAGCAGCCGAAGCGTGGCTCGGTCGTTGTCGAGCAGTCGGGAGATGAAGGGTTCGAACCAGCCACGGGTGTAGGCGGGGAAGAGCGCGGCGAACCACATCTGCCAGTCCAGACGGAGGTGGTACGGCGCGAACTGGCGCGGCAGTCGGTGCACGTTTCCCGGCTTGCCCTTGAACTCGTACTCCCGCCACACCGTGTCCGGCGTGATCCGATCCTCGTCGGTGCCCTCGATGACGATCTCCTGCCGGACGCGGGTCACGCTGCCGAAGGCGCCATAAGCGTTGACCAGGTGGAGGGGGTTGAACGACCGGTTCATCTGCTGGGTCCGGCTGAGCAGGTTGCGCGCGGGCCAGTAGCTGAGCACGACGATCAAGGCTGTGGCCACGCAGACCACGACGGCGAACCACAACGGAGTCGGACCATAGGAAGGGGTACCGGTGAGGGCAGAGGTGTCGACGGCGGCGAACGCGAGAACGATCGTCAGCCAATTGAGCCAGGAGAAGTTGCCCGACAGGACGAGCCAGAGCTGCGTGACGATGATCAGACCCGCCGCGACCGTGGCCACGGGCTGCGGACAGAACAGACCGAAGGGCACGATCAGCTGGGCCACATGGTTGGCGGCCACCTCCACCCGGTGCAGCCGTTTGGGGAGGTGATGGAAGTACCAGCTGAGCGGACCGGGCATCGGCTGGGTCTCGTGGTGGTAGTAGAGGCAGGTCAGCTTGCGCCAGCACTCGTCTCCGCGCCATTTGATCAGCCCCGCGCCGAACTCCACCCGGAAGAGAAGCCAGCGCATCAGCCACAGGGTCAGCACAGGCGGTGCCGTCTCCGCGTTGCCGAGGAAGATCGCAAGGAAGCCTGCCTCCAGCAGCAGTGACTCCCAGCCGAAGCTGTAGAAGATCTGCCCCACGTTCACGAACGAGAGATAGAGGATCCACAACAGTGCCCACATCACCATTGACGCCCAGAGGGGTACGGCATCCGCGGCCCCCGCCACCACGGCAGCGGCGAGCACGACACCCGCCCAGGCGCAGGCACCGGTGACGCGGTCGTCACACCGCCAGTGGAAGAGGCTGGGGGAAGCCCGGAAAGACACTCGCCGCACGAAAGCGGCTGCAGGCACCAGCCCGCGGTCACCGAGCAACGCCCGGAACTGCATCGCGGCCGAGAAGAAGGCGACGAGGTAGACAGCGGCCAGGGCGCGCTGCAAGATCAGTCGGCCCATCTCGTAACCGGGCGCCGAGAACCATGGCGTGAACCAGTCCATGGCGGCCATGGGTACCACCCATGTGTGTCCCTCACGCCCTGCCGGGGCTGCTGATGCGACGCGACGGGCGCGTGGCTGATCATGGGCGAATGAGCGACGACGGATACGTACGAGTGCGGGGCGCCCGCGAGCACAATCTGCGGGGCGTGGACGTGGACATTCCACGCGACTCGCTGGTCGTCTTCACCGGGGTCTCCGGCTCGGGCAAGTCCTCGCTTGCCTTCGGCACACTCTATGCGGAGGCACAGCGGCGCTACTTCGAGTCGGTCGCCCCGTATGCGAGGCGACTGATCCACCAGGTCGGAGCGCCGCGGGTCGGGGAGGTCACCGGTCTGCCGCCGGCGGTGGCGCTGGAGCAGCGACGTTCGACGCCGACCGGACGCTCGTCCGTGGGAACGGTCACCACGCTGTCCAACTCGCTGCGGATGCTCTTCTCCCGGGCGGGCAGCTATCCGGACGGTGCGGAGCGGCTGGATTCGGACGCCTTCTCGCCCAACACGGCGACAGGCGCCTGCCCGGAGTGTCACGGGCTGGGCACCGTGCACCGGGTCACCGAGGAGTCGCTGGTGCCGGACCCGTCGCTCACCATTCGTGAGGGTGCGATCGCGGCCTGGCCGGGTGCGTGGCTGGGCAAGAACCTGCGGGACGTCACCGCGACACTCGGTTACGACATCGACCGCCCGTGGCGGGAGCTGCCGGACGAGCAGCGGGAGTGGCTGCTCTTCACGGACGAACAGCCGGTCGTCACCGTGCACCCGGTCCGTGAGGCGGGTCGCATCCAGCGGCCCTACCAAGGCACCTATCAGAGCGCGAAACGCTATGTGCTGCGCACCTTCGCGGGGACGAAGAGCGCCACCCTGCGACAGCGGGTACGGCGGTTCCTGGTCAGTGCCGACTGTCCCGTGTGCGACGGGCGGCGGTTGCGGCCGGAAGCGCTTGCCGTGACGTTTGCCGGTCGGGACATCGCCGAGCTGGCGGCACTGCCGTTGGAACGGCTCGCGGAGGTGCTGCACGAGGGCATGGGGGGTGGGGGAGGGGAGGGGGGCGGGGCCCCCGAGGAAGAGA
>NZ_JAGPXJ010000075.1:0-39156 GCF_018070605.1 Streptomyces sp. B15 | reverse complement strand
CAGATGGAGTTCGATGTCGGCGGCGGCGTACCAGGCGGGCTCGTGCACGAAGACGCTGTCGCGCTCGTCCGAACCGGTGAGGTAGCCCTTGGAGAGCGGGGGGCGCTCGTAGGGATGGTCGCGCTCGTCGCCGATCAGGATGACGCGGCCGGTGAACCCTTCCGCGCGCAGGGTCTCGGCGGCTTTCGCCCCCGCCAGTCCCCCGCCGACGATGACGAACGTACGGTGTGCGTCGACCACTTGAAGCCTCCTCCTCGAAGACGCTGCCCCCTGCGGGCCGTGCTGTCCCCCGTCGTCCACACGTGAGCGTCCCGCATCGGGGCAGGCGCGGGAAGAGGCAGGGGGCATGGATGGGACGTATGAGCGCCACGGTGAGTTCCGGGGCTCGGGGTGGAGCCTCAGGGGGCGCGCGGCGGGACCCGGTGCCGCACGACCGGTCTCGCACCCCTCGTCCGGGCCGCCCCGGTCATCCGGACCACCCCGGTCATCCGGGCCGCCCCGGTCATCCGGATCACCCCGGCATCGTCAGCGCGCGGTGCAGGGAGCGGGCCGCGGCGTCGGTGAGTGTGGAGATCTGGTCGACGACCACCCGCAGCCGGGCCACGGCCGGCTCGGCCGATCCGGCCGCCTCCGCGTACAGATCCGCGTACTGCGGGTCCAGGCCCTCGGGAGCGCGGGCCAGCAGCGCCTCGGCCAGCTCGCGGACGACGACGCGCTGCTCGCGCCGGAGCCGCTCCAGATCCGGGCGCTGCATCACATAGCGGTCGGCGACCGCCTTGAGGACGGCGCACTCCAGCCGGGCCGCCTCGGGGACGATCAGCTCGGCGGCGTACCGGGTCAGTGGGCCCGAACCGTAGGCGGAGCGGGTCGCGGCCTCGGCGGCCAGGCAGAAGCGGCCGATCAGCTGGCTGCTGGCGTCCTTGAGCCGGGCCTGGTCCAGGGCCGTGCCGTCGTAGCCGTGCGGCCACCACTCCTGCGCCAGCAGCCGGTCGAGCGCCGCGGCCGGCTCGTCGTCCACCGCGCCGGGGGCGTAGCGCTCGGCTGCGACGGCGAACACCTCGCTGCGCTCAGGGCCCGACAGCAGCATGCGCGGGTCCAGATGCCCGGCCCTGATGCCGTCCTCCAGGTCGTGCACCGAGTAGGCCACATCGTCCGACCAGTCCATGACCTGCGCCTCGAAGCACCTGCGGCCCTCCGGCGCGCCCTTGCGCAGCCAGTGGAAGACCGGCAGGTCCTCCTCGTAGACGCCGAACTTGCCGGAATCCGGGTCCGTCGGGTGCTCGCCGCGCCGCCACGGGTACTTGGTGGCGGCGTCCAGCGCGGCACGCGTCAGATTGACTCCGACGTACTCCTGTCCGTCCGGCTCCTCGGAGAATCGTTTGGGCTCCAGCCGGGTCAGCAGCCGCAGCGACTGCGCGTTCCCCTCGAAACCGCCCGCCGGTGCGGCGATCTCGTCCAGCACGGCCTCACCGTTGTGGCCGAACGGCGGGTGGCCCAGGTCGTGGGCGAGGCACGCCGTCTCGACCAGGTCCGGGTCGCAGCCCAGTGCGGCGCCCAGCTCCCGGCCCACCTGGGCGCACTCCAGGGAGTGCGTCAGCCGGGTGCGCGGCGTCGCGTCCCACGCCGGGCTGGCGCTGCCCGGTGCCACCATCTGCGTCTTGCCCGCCAGCCGGCGCAGCGCCGCCGAGTGCAGGACGCGGGCCCGGTCACGCTGGAAGGCGGTGCGCCCCGGACGTTTGTCCGGCTCCGGCACCCAGCGCTCGACATCGGCAGGCGCGTAGCGCGGGGCCGGTGGGGCGCCACCCTCCACCGCGGGGGTGCCGTCGGGGCCGTGGGCGGGCGTGCCGGGAGAGGCGTGCATACGCCGACCGTAACCGCACGGCGCGGCCTCAGGGCTGTGGGGCGGGTCGCGTCTCCTCGGCCACCCACTCCAGGTACGCCGCGCTGCCGTGCACCACCGGAGCGGCGATGATCTCCGGTACGTCGTACGGGTGGGCCTCGCTCAGATACGCCTCCAGCGCGTCGTAGCGCGCGGCGCTCGTCTTGAACAGCACCTGCCACTCGGGGTCCGTCTGCACGGCACCCTCCCACCGGTACACCGAGGTGACCGGGCCGTTGAGCTGCGCGCACGCCGCCAGCCTGCGTTCGATCGCCGCCGCGGCGAGCTCCTTCGCCTGCTCCTGGGTGCTGGTCGTCGTCAATACGGTCAGGATCTCGGCCATCGGCCCAGGGTAAAGGGGCGTCGGCGAGGGGCGCCGAGAGGCAGCAGAGGGCCGAAACGTTCAAGACGGGCCCGGCCCGGCGCCCTAGCGTGCGGGTATGACACCTCGTTTCGACCTCATCGGTATCGCCACCAGTGACATGGCCGCCTCGCTGGCCTTCTACCGGCGGCTCGGGCTGGACATCCCCGCGGACGCGGACGCACAGCCGCATGTGGAGTACGCCGGGCCGGGCGGCGTACGGATCGCCTGGGACACCGAGGAGACCATCCGCTCGTTCGACCCGGAGTGGACGCCGCCGCCGCGGGGAGCCGGCCGGATCGGGCTGGCGTTCCTGTGCGACGCACCGGCCGAGGTCGACAAGCTGTACACCGAGCTGACCGACGCCGGTTACGAGGGCCACCACGCCCCCTGGAACGCCGCTTGGGGGCAGCGCTACGCCGTCGTGCTCGACCCGGACGGCAACGGGATCGACCTGTTCGCACCGCTCGGTTAGCCGGGGCACCGCTCGGTCAGCCGGGGCGGCGGAGCACCTCCGTGATCGGGACGCCCGCGAGAGCGCGGACCTCGCGGGCCAGGTGGGCCTGGTCCGCGTATCCGGCGCGCGACGCCGTGTCCGCCAGACTGGTGCCTGCCCCCGCGAGGCGCAGTGCCCGCTGCATCCGCAGCACCCGGGCCAGCGTCTTGGCGCCGTACCCGAAGGAGTCCCGGCATCTGCGGTGCAGCTGACGCTCGCTCAGGCCGACCCGGCGGGCGACCTGGGCGACTCCCGCACCGTCTCGCAGCGCGGCGACGACGGCGTCCACCAGCGCGGCGGCACGCGGATCGGCGGCAGCGTGCCGCTCGGCCGCCAGCCGACGTTCGGCGACCGACTCCAGGGCGGCGAGCGGGTCGCCGGCCCCCGCGACCCGCTCGTGCAGCTCACGCGCCTGTCCTCGCGGCCACAGGTCGGCCAGCGGCACCCGCTGATCGCGCAGTTCCCGGGCGGGTACGCCGAAGACGCGTGGACCGGTCCCCGGCGGCAGCCGCAGCCCGTACACCGGCAGTCCGCGGCGCTCGGTGGCCAGGTGCGCACGGGTGTCCGGCCCGGCGACGACGAAGTTCCACAGCAGCAGATCCATGCAGCCGTCGGGCAGCACGCGCCCGGCCGTTCCCGGGGGCACGGGTCCACGGGTCCACGCCACGGCGCCGCGCAGCCGCGACGCCCGTTCCTCGTACATGGCCCCAGGATGCACCCGGCCACCGACAGCGTCATCGGACGGCCGGACGGCCGGACGGCTCGGGCCGGGCGGTCGGACAGCCGGGCGGGCAGCGGGCTCAGTGCGTGGTGAGTCCCGCCCGGTACGCCGCGGGGCTGACCCCTCGCAGCCGTTTGAAGGCGGCGCTCAGCGCGAAACCGTCCGCGTACCCGACCCGGCGTGCCACGGCACCCAGCGTCGCGTCCCGTTCGCGCAGCAGCCGCGCCGCGAGGTCGATGCGCCAGTGGGCGAGGTAGGTCATGGGCGGCTCGCCGACCAGTTCGGTGAAGCGGCGGGCGAGGCTCGCCCGGGACACCCCGGCCGTCGCGGCGAGGGCGGCCACCGTCCAAGCGTGTCCCGGCTGCTCGTGCAGCAGCCGCAGCACCACCCCGACCACCGGATCACTCTGCGCGCGGTACCAGGCCGGTGCGTGCGCCTCGGGACGCGCGAACCAGGCCCGCAGCACGGAGACCAGCAGCAGGTCCAGCAGCCGGTCGAGCACCATCTGCTGACCCGGCGCGTCCTTGACGACCTCGGCGGCGACCAGCCCCAGCAGCCCCGAGTCCCACTCGTGCTCGCGCAGCACCAGCACGGGCGGCAGTGCGTCGAGCAGCCGGGCGCTGAGGTCGCCGTGCAACTGGTAGTTGCCGCTCAGCAGCGCTGCCGGATCCTGCGGACTGCGGCCCCAGGTGCGCACCCCCAGTGCAAGCTCCTCGCACATGTCGACACCGTCCGGGGTGGTGCAGCAGTCGCCAGGCTGGATCAGCAGCCCCGGCTCGGTCGCCGGGTCGTCGCAGAGCACGTACGGCGCGGGCCCCCGCAGCACCACCACGTCACCGGGCGCCATCCGTACCGGCCTCGGGTCCTCGCTGTGCCGTACCCAGCCCTCGCCGCTGAGCATGGAGGCCACGGACAGCGGGGTGCCGTCCTGTACGCGCACGCCCCACGGCGGGGCGAGGAGCACCCGGTGGAAGAGCCCTCCCCGGGCCCGCGCCCCGCTCAGCACATCGGTGAGCGCCTCGGTGAGCCCGTCGGCGTCCCTGGCCTGTCTCATCTGGCCGGCCCGACCGGTCGGCCCGGCCGGCCCAGCACTCCGCGTCACGACCGCAGTCACAGCAGCAGCTTAGACGCATGGACATGGGGCTGAGCCCCTGAGCGATGTTTCCGCGGCGCCGGACGGCGTTGGCTGGAGCCATGACACAGCACACGACAGCGAACGCAGCACAGCAGCCCGGTGCACAGGCCCCGATCCTCGTCCTGTGCGGCACCGGCACGAACGGCAGCAGAGTCGTCGAGCGGCTGCGCGAGCGCGGCCGTCCGGTGCGGGTGGGCTCCCGCTCGGCGGAACCGCCGTTCGACTGGGACTCCCCCGCCACCTGGGACGCCGCGCTGCACGGGGTGGGCGCCGTCTTCGTCGTCTGCCAGCCCGACGTGGGCGCCCCGGGTACCGCGCAGACGGTGAGCGCGTTCGCCCAGCGGGCCGCACATGCCGGGGTGCGGCGGCTGGTTCTGCTCTCGGCGCGCGGCGAGGAGTCGGCGCTGCCCACCGAGCAGGCGATCCGGGACGCGGGCACGGAGTGGACCATCCTGCGCGCCAGTTGGTTCTTCCAGAACTTCAGCGAGGGAGTCTTCCTGCCGTCCGTCCTGGAGGGCGAACTCCCCTTCCCGGCGGGCGAGGTGCGTGAGCCGTTCATCGACGCGGACGACATCGCCCAAGTGGCGGTTGCCGCGCTGACCGAGGAGGGTCACCACGGGCGCGTCCACGATCTGACGGGGCCACGGCTGCTCGGTTTCGCGGAGGCGCTCGCCGAGGTGTCCGCGGCCGGCGGGCCGACGGTGCGCTATGTGCCCCTCGCGCCGGAGGAGTACGCCCGGTGGCTGGCCGGGCAGGGCCTGGACCCGGGCCTGGTGGCGTTCCTGGTCGAGATGTTCGGGCACATGATGGACGGGCGCAACGCGGTCGTCTCGGACGGTGTGCGGGAGGCGCTGGGCCGTCCGGCGCGGGACTTCACCGACTTCGCACGCGAGGCGGCGGCGAAAGGGGCGTGGCAGGGCTGACGGTCCGGCACCGCCGGGGCCGGGATCCGGCACGGGCCGGGCCACGCGTCCGGCCGGTGCCGGGGCACGGAGGGACACGGAGGGACACGGAGGGATCGGGGGAATCCGCCGCGGTACCGCGGGTCGGCCGGTTGCATCGTGTGCCGTGCGAGGCACGATGGACGCATGGATGATGTGACCGCACTGGCAGCCGAGCACCTGGCGCTGGCAAGGAAAGACCCGCACGGCCGCAGCGCGTATCTCTTCCTGCACGACGGACCACTGAGGCAGTCCGTCATCGCGCTGACGCAAGGTTCGTCGCTGGAGGAGCACAACACGCCTCCGGCGGCGAGCGTCCACGTCCTGCAGGGCAGCATCCGGCTCACCGAGGGCACCGCCGACCAGGATGTCGGTGCCGGGCAGATCCAGCGGGTGCCGCATCTGCGGCACGGCGTGCTCGCGCTGGAGGACACGGTCTTCATCCTGACGGCGGTGACGGGAACCGACTGAGCGGGGCCGCGGTGCTCTCGGCCATGCTCTCGGCCACGGTGGTGCGGGTCAGGCCCCCGGGCGGGCGGCGCGCCACTCCGCTACGCGGTGCAGTACCGAACGCAGCGCCAGCTCATAGCCGAAGATCCCGTGCCCGGAGACCATTCCCTGGCACACCGGCGCCGTCACCGAGGTGTGCCGGAAGGGCTCACGGGCGTGCACGTTGGAGATGTGCACCTCCACGCACGGGATGCCCAGCCCGGCGACGGCCTCGATGGCGTCGCGCAGCGCGTAGCTGTAGTGCGCGTAGGCGCCGGGGTTGAAGACGATGCCGTCGTCACCGCTGCGGGTGGCGTGGACGAGGTCGATGAGCGCTCCCTCGCTGTTGCTCTGCGCACAGCGCACCTCGGCGCCCAGCTCCAGACCGAGCGCCGTGGTGCGCTCCTCGACGTCCCGCAGGGTGGTGCTGCCGTAGGTGGCGTGGTCGCGCTCGCCGAGCAGGTTGAGGTTGGGGCCGTGCAGGAGCAGCACGCGCGGCCTGGCCGCGGGTGCTGCGGCAGAAGGGGAATTCGCGTTCATGGGTGCAGCCTAGAGCGCGGCGGGGCGGCCCCCACCGGCCGCGGGGCCGGGCACAGGGTCGCCGTGCCGTTGACCTCGACCGTCCGTGGGCCTGCCGCTAGCCTCCACAGGTGAGGGGGCTGATCGAGGCGAGGAGCAGGGCGAGCGATGGGCTGGACAGCGCGGAACATTCCGGACCAGAGCGGCCGTACGGTGGTCGTGACCGGCGCCAACAGCGGGCTCGGCTTCGTGACGGCCCGGGAGCTGGCGCGCCGCGGTGCCCGCACCGTACTGGCCTGTCGTGACGAGGAGCGCGGCAGCCGGGCGCGGGACGAGCTCGTCTCGGAGCTGCCGGAGGCGGGACCGCGCACCGAGCTGCGCCGGCTCGATCTGGGCGACCTGGCGTCGGTACGGGCATTCGTCAAGGAGCTGCCGGACGAGCGGGTCGATCTGCTGATCAACAACGCCGGGGTGATGGCGCTGCCGTACGGCAGGACGGCGGACGGTTTCGAGCTGCAGTTCGGCGTCAACCACCTAGGGCACTTCGCCCTCACCGGGCTGCTGCTGGACCGGCTGCTGGCCGCTCCCGCACCGCGCGTCGTCACCGTCTCCAGCGGCTTGCACGCGCTGGCCAACATCGACATCGCGGATCTCAACAGTGAGCACTCCTATCGGCGCTGGGTGGCCTACGCCCGCTCCAAGACCGCCAATCTGCTCTTCACGCACGAGCTGGCCCGTCTGCTGGCCGGCACCCCGCTGGTCGCCGCCGCGGCACACCCCGGCTACGCGGCCACCAACCTGCAGACGGCGGGGGTGCGCATGGAGGGCAGGAAGACCGTCGAGAGAGTGTTCGCACTGGGCAACAGGGTCGTCGCGCAGTCCGCGGAGGCGGGCGCGCTGCCGACGCTGTACGCGGCGACGGCGCGCGGGGTGGCTCCGGACTCCTTCACCGGGCCGCGGCTGCTGGGCTGGCGGGGAGCTCCTGCGCCGTCCTGGCGGGCGCCCTGGACACTCAGCGATGTGGCTGCCGAACGGCTGTGGGCCGCCTCGGAGCAGCTGACCGGGGTCACCTACGGGGTGCCTTCGTGATCCGGGTGCTGGTGGTCGACGACGACTTCATGGTGGCCAGGCTGCACAGCACGCTGGTCTCCCGGGTGCCCGGGTTCGAGGTCGCGGCGGTGGCGCACAGCGGGTCGGAGGCGCTCGCACTGGTGCGGGAGACCGGGCCCGACCTGGTGCTGCTGGATCTGTATCTGCCCGATGTGAGCGGGCTGGAGGTGCTGCGGCAGCTGCGCGGTTCCGGCGCGCCGGGCGGGGGCCCGGACGTCCTGGTGATCACGGCGGCGCGGGACGCGGCGAGCGTACGGGCCGCGCGGCACGGCGGGGCGGTGCAGTACGTCGTCAAGCCGTTCGAGGGGCGGCTGCTGAGCGAACGGCTGGAGCGGTACGCACAGGAGCGGCGCGAGTTCGAGTCGCTGAGCGCGCCCGGCCAGGAGGAGCTGGACCGGGTGTTCTCCGGCGGCGGTACGGGGGTGCCGCCTGCCGCCCCCGACACGGCGCGGCAGGCGGTCGAAAGCGCCGCAGTGGCGACCCGTACCCGCCCGCTGCCCAAGGGCCTCACGGAGCAGACCTCGGCACTGGTGCGCTCCGCGCTGGACGCCAGCCCCCGGGAGACGGGGCTGTCGGCCTCCGAGTGCGCCGAGCACAGCGGGCTGTCCCGGGTGAGCGCCCGCCGCTATCTGGAGCACTTCGTGGCGACCGGCACCGCCCGGGTGACCCTGCGGTACGGCACGACGGGCCGCCCCGAGCGCCGCTACCACCGGGTGTGACCTCCGGCCGCCCGGCGATGCTTTTCTTCCACTGCTGCGTCGGCGGTCGGCGTCTGTTGCGTTGACGTCAGCGTCAATCCATAGCGTGCGGAAGACCGTACGAGCACAACGGCGGACGCCACGGAGGAAGAGCACGCGGAAAGGAGGGCCGTATGCGCATCGGAGAACTGGCGGAGCGCGCCGGTACGACCACGCGGACCCTGCGCTACTACGAGTCGCGGGGGCTGCTGACCGTGGCGCGGGACGCGCACGGGTACCGCACGTTCGGCGAGGACGACCTGCGGGTGCTGCGGCAGATCAGGGCGCTGCGGGAGAACGGCTTCGAACTGGAGGAGACCCGGCCGTTCGTGGAGTGCCTGCGCGCGGGCCATCCCGAGGGCGACTCCTGCCCGGACTCGCTGGAGGTCTACCGCCGCAAGCTCGCCGAACTGGACGCGTGCATCGCCGAACTGCGCTCCGTACGGGAGGAGGTCGGCGCACGGCTGGCCCGTGCCGAGGTCGAGGCGACGGCGGGCTCCCCGCACGGTCCCGAACCCCGGTGCGAACTGGCCCCGCCGGACCCGGTGCCGGACACCCGCCAGGAACGTGAGGGAGACACGAGGCCATGACCGCAACCGCCGCACAGCTACTGGAAGTCACGGACGCGACGTTCGCCGAGGAGGTGCTGCGCTCCGACATCCCCGTACTGGTCGACTTCACCGCCGAGTGGTGCCCGCCGTGCCGGATGGTCGCGCCGGTCCTGGGCCGGCTCGCCGAGGAGCGGGCCGGCGCCTTGAAGGTCGTCTCCCTCGATGTGGACCGCAACCCGGAGACCCAGGCCGCGTACGGCGTCCTGTCGATGCCGACGCTCGTTCTCTTTCGTGGTGGCGAGCCCGCCCGCTCCGTCGTGGGCGCCCAGCCCAAGCGCCGCTTGGTGGAGCAGCTGGGTTTGGACGAGGCGCCCTGACACGAGCGGCGTCCCCCGCAAGCGCTCCGGCCGAGAAAAGGAGGCGGCACCCCCGCACGGGTGCCGCCTCCTGGGCCGGGCCGTCGTCCGCGGTGAGGGTCGGTGCGAACGGGGGCCCGGGGGGTGGGATGGCTCTGGTTACTCCGCCGCCTGCTGCTGGGCCGCCGCGCGGCCCGCCTCCAGCCGGGCGACCGGGATGCGGAAGGGGGAGCAGGAGACGTAGTCGAGGCCGACCTCGTGGAAGAAGTGCACCGACTCCGGGTCGCCGCCGTGCTCGCCGCAGACACCGAGCTTGAGGTCGGGCCGGGTGGCCCGCCCCGCCTCGGCCGCGCTGCGGACCAGCGAGCCCACGCCGTCCTTGTCGATGGTCTCGAACGGGGAGACGCCGAAGATGCCCTTCTCCAGGTAGGCGGTGAAGAAGCTGGCCTCCACGTCGTCGCGGCTGAAGGCCCACACGGTCTGGGTGAGGTCGTTGGTGCCGAAGGAGAAGAAGTCGGCGCACTCGGCGATCTGACCGGCGGTGAGCGCCGCGCGGGGCAGCTCGATCATGGTGCCGAGGGTGAGTCCCAGCTCGACGTTGTGCTCCCGCTCGACCTCGGCGATGACCTGCTCGGCCTCCTCGCGGACCAGTTCCAGCTCCTGCACCGTACCGACCAGCGGAATCATGATCTCCGCACGCGGGTCGCCGCCGCCGGCCTTGCGTGCCGCGGCGGCCTCGGCGATGGCGCGGATCTGCATGGTGAACAGGCCGGGGATGACCAGGCCGAGGCGGACGCCGCGCAGGCCCAGCATGGGGTTCTGCTCGTGCAGCCGGTGTACGGCCTGGAGGAGCCGCAGATCGTTCTCGTTGGCGTCCTTGCGGGACTCGGCGAGCGCGACCCGCACCGACAGCTCGGTGATGTCGGGCAGGAACTCGTGCAGCGGCGGGTCCAGCAGCCGCACCGTCACCGGGAGGCCGTCCATGGACTCGAAAAGCTCGATGAAGTCGCCCTGCTGGAGCGGGAGCAGCGCGCCCAGCGCCCGCTCGCGCTCGTCCTCGGTGTCGGCGAGGATGAGCCGCTCGACCAGCTCGCGGCGCTCCCCGAGGAACATGTGCTCGGTACGGCACAGGCCGATGCCCTGCGCGCCGAACCGGCGGGCGCGCGCGGCGTCCTCGGCGTTGTCGGCGTTGGCCCGTACCCGCAGCCTGCGCACCCGGTCGGCGTACGCCATGATCCGGTGGACGGCCTTGACCAGCTCGTCGGCGTCGTCGGCGCCCGCGTGCATCCGGCCCTCGAAGTACTCCACGACCGGGGAGGGCACGACCGGCACCTCGCCGGCGTAGACCTTGCCGGTGGAGCCGTCGATGGAGACGACGTCGCCCTCCTCGACGACCTTGCCGCCGGGGGTCTTGAGGCAGCGCCGTTTGGTGTCGACCTCCAGCTCCTCGGCGCCGCACACGCAGGTCTTGCCCATACCGCGGGCGACGACGGCCGCGTGCGAGGTCTTGCCGCCGCGCGAGGTGAGGATGCCCTCGGCGGCGAGCATGCCGTCCAGGTCGTCGGGGTTGGTCTCGCGGCGGATGAGGATGACCTTCTCGCCGGAGCGGGACCACTTGATGGCGGTGTAGGAGTCGAAGACGGCCTTGCCGACGGCGGCGCCCGGCGAGGCGGCGATGCCCCAGCCGATCTGCTCGGCGTCCTTGACGCCGCCGTTGCTGTCGAAGCGGGGGAACATCAGCTGGGCGAGCTGGGCCCCGTTGACCCGCTGCAGCGCCTCGGCCTCGTCGATCAGCCCCTGGTCCACGAGCTGGGTGGCGATCCGGAAGGCGGCCGCCGCGGTGCGCTTGCCGACGCGGGTCTGCAGCATCCACAGTTTGCCGCGCTCGATGGTGAACTCGATGTCGCACAGATCCCGGTAGTGGGTCTCCAGGGTCTCCATGATCTGCATCAGCTGGTCGTACGACGCCTTGTCCAGCTGTTCGAGGTCGGCGAGCGGCACGGTGTTGCGGATGCCGGCGACGACGTCCTCGCCCTGGGCGTTCTGCAGGTAGTCGCCGTAGACGCCCTGCTGGCCGCTGGCCGGGTCGCGGGTGAAGGCGACGCCGGTGCCGGAGTCGGGGCCGAGGTTGCCGAAGACCATCGAGCAGATGTTGACCGCGGTGCCCAGGTCGTGCGGGATGCGTTCCTGGCGGCGGTAGAGGCGGGCGCGGCTGCCGTTCCACGAGTCGAAGACCGCGCGGACGGCCAGGTCCATCTGTTCGCGCGGGTCCTGCGGGAAGTCGCGGCCGGTCTCCTCGGAGACGATGGCCTTGAACTTGCCGACCAGTTCCTTGAGGTCGTCCGCCGTCAGCTCCACATCGGTGGTGGCCCCGCGCGCGCTCTTGGTCTCGTCCAGCGTCTCGGCGAAGCGCTCGCCGTCGATGCCGAGCACGGTGTCGCCGAACATCTGGATGAGGCGGCGGTAGGAGTCCCAGGCGAAGCGCTCGTCCCCGGACTGCGCCGCGAGCCCCTGCACGGACTCGTCGGAGAGCCCGATGTTGAGGACGGTGTCCATCATCCCGGGCATGGAGAACTTGGCGCCGGAGCGCACGGAGACCAGCAGCGGGTCGTCGGCCTGGCCGAGCTTCTTGCCCATCCGCTTCTCCAGCCCGGCCAGGTGCTCGCTCACCTGGTCCCGGAGCGCGGCGGGGGCCTCGCCGGAGTCCAGGTACGCCTTGCAGGCTTCGGTGGTGATGGTGAAGCCCGGAGGGACGGGCAGACCGAGGTTGGTCATCTCGGCGAGGTTGGCTCCCTTCCCGCCGAGGAGGTCCTTGAGGTCCTTGTTGCCCTCGCTGAAGTCATAGACGAACTTCCGCTGCTGCGACTGCTGCGGCGACGCGTCTACTGCTGACTCTGCGTTCGCGGACTCTGTGTTCTTCGCATGAACCGGCACCGGACTCGGCTCCTCGTGGTCGGCTGCCCTGACGGCGGGGAGCGTACCCAGATCAAAGGCTTACGAGTACGTCCAACGGCATGTCACACGGCTGTAACCACCCGTCTGCCGAGAGATCGAAAGTGCGCAGCCCTCCAGGCTGATTGGTCATACCATTCAGAACTCGAACGACTGATAACGGTGAGCCGTCTGGAGGCCGCCTTTCACTCACGGAGAGTAAGAGCGCCTACAGCCCGGAAACCAAGGCACGGTAAAACCGCGGCCTGCTCCTTGGAGACCTACAACTCACATCTGAGCGCTCATTTGAGCGAGCCTCTTATCAAGGTGGCGGGAATCACTGCGCTGAACGAGTGAACGTCTCGCCATTCGGACTGGCTGTCCGCCGCGTTAGATTGCCCCGATGACCGAACCGAACACCCGTCTGGCCCCCGTCGACACCGCGACCGACACCCTCTTCGTCTACGGCACCCTGCGCTTCGGCCGCATCCTGACCGCCCTCCTCGGCCGCGTCCCCGACGGCACCCCCGCAACCGCCACCGGCCGGCGCACGGCGGCGCTGGCGCGCCGGCCCTACCCCGGTCTCGTCCCGGCGCCGGGACAGAGCGCGTCCGGGCTGCTGCTGAGCGGGCTGAGCGCCCGCGAATGGCGGGTGTTGGATGACTTCGAGGACGACGAGTACGAGCTGGTGCCGCTCACCGTGGAGAGCAGCACCGGGGGTTTGCCGGGGCCCGGCACGGTCTGGTCGTACACCTGGGCGGCCCCGGGCGAGGTTCGCCCGGAGAACTGGGAGGCGGACACCTTCGCGGAGCGGCAGTTGGACCGGTACGCCGCACGGCTGGAGGGGACAGTGCCCCGTCAGGGGCGCGGGGAACTGCGCGCGTGACCACAACCGACCCGCAGGCCGCGACGCGCAGAAAGGGGCAGCCCCTCCCCCGGGGGCGGCTCAACCGCCGGAGGTGTCCAGTTCGGCGTCCGCCCCGACGCCCGTACCGCACTCGTACGGGTCGTCCAGCCAGCCGTCGGGCAGCACGACCTTGTTGCGCGAGTGGGTCCGGCCGCGCGGGCCGTCGGCGCCTTGTGGCCACTGCTGGGACAGATCCAGCTCGTCGAGCAGTGCCCGCAGCTCCTCCAAGGAGCCCGCGACGGCCAGCCGCTTGCGCAGCTCGGAGCCGACCGAGAAGCCCTTGGTGTACCAGGCGACGTGCTTGCGGAAGTCGATGACGCCGCGCGCCTCGTCCCCCAGCCACTCCCCCAGCAGCCGCGCGTGCCGCACCATGACGTCGGCGACCTCGCCCAGCGTGGGCCGGGCATACGCCGTCGCACCGTTCCCGGCCCCGGTTTCGCCACCGGCCGCGTCCCCGGACAGGGCGGCCACCAGGTCCGCGAACAGCCAAGGGCGCCCCAGACAGCCACGGCCGACCACGACACCGTCGCAGCCGGTCCGGCGCATCATCCGCACCGCGTCGTCGGCCGACCAGATGTCGCCGTTGCCCAGCACCGGGATCTCGCTGACGGCTTCCTTCAGGCGCGCGATGGCGTCCCAGTCGGCGGTCCCGCCGTAGTGCTGTGCCGCTGTGCGGCCGTGCAGGGCGATGGCCGTGATGCCTTCCTGCACGGCGATGCGCCCGGCGTCCAGATAGGTCAGGTGGTCGTCGTCGATGCCCTTGCGCATCTTCATCGTCACCGGCCGGCCGCCCGCGTTGTTCACCGCCTCGTGCAGGATGGCGCGCAGCAGCGGCCGTTTGTACGGCAGCGCGGAGCCGCCGCCCTTGCGGGTGACCTTGGGGACGGGGCAGCCGAAGTTGAGATCGATGTGGTCGGCCAGATCCTCGTCGGCGATCATCCGCACCGCCTTGCCCACGGTCACCGGGTCGACACCGTAGAGCTGGATGGAGCGCGGCTTCTCGCTCGCGTCGAAGTGGACGAGCTGCATCGTCTTCTCGTTGCGCTCCACCAGCGCCCGGGTGGTGATCATCTCGCTGACGAACAGTCCCCGGCCGCCGGAGAACTCCCGGCACAGCGTCCGGAACGGGGCATTGGTGATCCCAGCCATCGGTGCCAGCACGACGGGCGGCTGGACGGTGTGCTCTCCGATGTGCAGCGGCTGGGTCGACTCGGTCATGCGGCGACGGTTCCTCGGGCTCGTTCCTGCGATGTACGGGGCAGCTCCCCATTGTCCCCCATTCGGACCCGTGTCCCCCCTACGGTCCCGCACTCCGCCTACCCGCCCTCGACGATCAGCTGCAGCAGCCGCTCCACCCCTCGCTGGGTCTCCGCGTCGCTGGGTACGTACGTGCCCAGCCGGGCGCCCTCGGCCGGGCCCAGCCACAGGCCGTGGTAGCTGAAGGACAGCATCCCGACGTGCGCGTTACGGAAGCGCTTGGTCCGGTCGACCGCGCGAGCCACCTCGTGCCGCTCCCACAGCTCGCGGAACTCCGGTGAGCTGTGCTCCATCCGCTTCAGCAGCGCCTTCCAGGCGGGCTCGGCCAGATGCTCGGCCATCCGGGAGCGGAAGCGGGCGGTCATCAGCCGGATCGTCTCTTGGCGGTCCGGCATGGCGGCTGCCCAGTCGGGGTCGGTGAAGGCCAGCCACATGCAGTTGCGGTCCTCGGGCGCGATCGCGTCCAGATCGCCGAGGAGGCGGCCGTAGGTGCGGTTGTGGGCCAGGATGTCGTAGCGCGCGTTCTGCACACAGGCCGGGAACGGTTCGAGCTGGGTGAGCAGCCGGCGGATCCCTTGCGGCAGCACCGTCGTCTCGCTCGCCGGGGTGGGATCGGCCGTGGCCGCAAGCGCGAACAGATGAGCGCGCTCGCTGGAGTCCAGCATCAGCGCCCGCGAGAGGGAGTCCAGCACCTGCGCGGACACCTGGATGTCGCGGGCCTGCTCCAGCCACGTGTACCAGGTCACCCCCACCGTCGACAGATGCGCCACCTCCTCGCGGCGCAGCCCCGGCGTACGGCGGCGCGGCCCCCTGGGCAGTCCCACCTGCTCCGGTCTGATCCGCTCCCGCCTGCTGCGCAGGAACGCGGCGAGCTCCTCGCGGCGCACGCTGTCGGCGGGTGCGGAGCCCTCCGGGTCGTCCGGGCGGGCCGGGTCGGGGCGGGCGGTACCGGTGCTGACGCTCATGGAACCAGGATGAGGCACCCCCCATCCTGTTGCCAGGTAGTCGTTGTACCAGGACAAGGACCGTCTGGTACCAGGCTGACGGGTGCCCGAGGCTCGTGCCCATGAGTCACGATGCCACCCTCGCCGCACGTCCGGACCCGGCAGCCCGTCCGGCCGCGCAGGGAACCGGACCCCGGAAGGCCCCTGCCGTGCTACGGCCGCTCGGGCTGTTCACCTTGCTGCTGGGTGCGGCGCTGCCCATGATCGATTTCTTCGTCGTCAACGTCGCCTTCCCGAGTATCGAGAACGATCTCGACGCCTCTCCGGCAGCCCTGGAGATGGTCGTCGCCAGCTACGCCGTCGCCTATGCCTCGCTGCTCGTACTGGGCGGACGGCTGGGCGACACCTTCGGACGGCGCCGCCTCTTCCTGTGGGGCGTCGTCGCGTTCGGCGTCACCTCGCTCGCCTGCGGGTTCGCCCCGGGCGTGTGGTGGCTGATCGGCGCGCGGCTGGCGCAGGGCGCCGCCTCGGCGATGATGTTCCCGCAGGTGCTCGCCACCATCCACGCGACGAGCGAGGGGCGGGTGCGCACCCGCGCCATCGGCCTGTTCGGCTCGGTCGGCGGGATCTCCATCGTCACCGGGCAGGTGCTGGGCGGCATACTGGTCGCCGCCGACCTGGCGGGCACCAGCTGGCGGGCGATCTTCCTGATCAACGTTCCCGTGGTGCTGGTCGCCCTGGCGCTGGGCGTGCGCACCGTGCCGGACAGCCGCTCGGACGCGCCCGCCCGCGGTGACATCGCCGGGACGGTGCTGCTGGCGTGCGGTCTGGTCGCCCTGCTGCTGCCGCTGACGGAGGGGCGGGCGGCCGGCTGGCCGTGGTGGTCGGTCGCACTGATGGTGGCCGCGGTGCTGCTGGCGTACGCGTTCTTCGCCGTCGAACGCCGGGAGGAGCGCGCGGGCCGCAGCCCACTGCTGCCGCCCTCCCTGCTGCGTGAACCCGGCGTACGGCGCGGGCTGCTGGCCGGGGCGCCCATCTTCCTGGGCTTCAGCAGCTTCATGTTCGAAAGTGCGCTGCTGTTGCAGCAGGGGCTGCGTTTCGGAGCGTTGGCCGCGGGCCTCACGCTGGTGCCGATGGGGCTGGCCCAGTTCGCCGGCTCCATCCTGGCCTCCCGGCTGACCGAACGGATCGGCGCCGGCCGCGTGCTGGCACTCAGCGCTCTCACACAGGGCGCCGGGCTGGGCGCGCTCCTGCTGGCCCTGTTCGCACGGTGGCCCGATGTGCCACCCCTCGCCCTGGCCCCCGGGCTGGCGCTGTGCGGTGCGGGGCAGGGTCTGCAACTGCCCACGTACTTCCGCGTCGTCCTCTCCGGGGTCCCGGCCGCGCGCGCCGGCGCGGGCAGCGGGCTCGCCGCCACAGCACAGCAGTCCGGCCTCGCCCTGGGCGTCGCCACCCTCGGCTCCCTCTTCCTCACGCTGATGCCGCACCTGGGCGTGCGAGAGGCGCTCACCGTGGTGCTGGCCGTACAGGGGTGCGGGCTGCTGGCACTGCTCGTGATGGGCATCCGGATGCCCCGCTCGGTGGGCTGAGGAAGCGGCGCCGGAACGGCGGCCTAGCATGCCCGGCATGGCGATGTTCGTGCATCTGACGTCTGCGGCGAACGCGCCGCGCATCCGACGGTCCGGAATCCGCGCGGCCGGCCGCGGGCAGGAGGGCGCACGCGGGGTCTACTGCTTCCCGGTGCTGCCGTCGTACACCCTGACCCACCAGTGGCTGCGCGAACTGGCCCGGTTCGGCAGCCGGGGAGGACTGGTGGCCGTCCATGTGCGGCTGGACGACTCCCAGCAGGTGCTGGTGGGACGCTACGCACGCGCACAGGCCACCGTCCCCGCTGCCGAGGCCGTACGGCGGATCGCCGCGCTGGACGACCCGCGCGGCTGGGAGGTGTTCGTGCCCCGGGCGGTCCGGCCGCGCGAGGTGCACCGGATCCGCACCGCGCCGCAGACGGTGGGCTGGCGCTACTGGCCCGAGGCGCACGGAGTCCGCCCCTGCACCTGCGACGGTTGCCGGGTACGCGGCGAGTACGGCTCGCGGCGACTGCGCGAGCGGTTGCCGCATCCGCTGGACGGGCCGCCGCCACCGTCCAGGGTGTTGCTCGCCAGAGTCGCCGCGGCCGGCTCCCCGGGCGACCCGACGGCGCTGCGCGAGACCCTGCACTGGTTCGGTATGCGCCGCCGGGGCCCTCTCGCCCAGCTGGCCCACCTCGCCGCCCACCCCGACCCCGCGGTGCGGGAGGAGTTGGTGTGGGCGGTCTCCCGCTGGTCCACCCCGGGAGTGGCCGAACTGCTGGACGGCCTCGCCGACGATCCGCATCCGGATGTCCGCGAAGCGGTGGAAGCGGCACGTGAGCCGTCATCGGAGCCGTCGGGCAGCTAGCCCGGAGCCTCCGGCACCCAAAACAGCGGCTCGCTCCGCCCCCGGACCAGTCCGCTCACCCGCGCACAGCGAGGTGGACCCACACCGTTTTGCCCGCCCCGGTGCGGGGGCGTACGCCCCACGCCTGCGAGAGGGCGTCGACGAGCAGTAACCCGCGGCCCGAGGTCTCCTCCGGGCCCGGCTTGCGCAGTTCGGGCATCTCCCACTGGTACGAATCGGAGACCTCCAGCACGAGGCGAACAGACCAGGGATTTCGTCCAGAGGCTCGTCTCCAGCATCCCCGAGGAAGAGGAACTCACGTGAACAGCAGGACCGTCGTCAGCCGATTCCGTAAGTCGTCTTACTCAGGCGCCGGTGAGGCCAGCGAGTGTGTGGAGGTTGCCCACACGGCTGACAACGGCCGCGCGGTCCGCGACAGCAAGGACACCGCACGCGGGACCGCGTACTTCGGTGCGGGTGCGTGGCGGGCGTTCACCGCGCACCTGCGCGGTGGCGGAGCAGGCGGCGTGTAGGTGCACCCCCTCAGGCGGGGTCCACGCCCCCGCGAGGCCGCGCGGCGGCGCCGCACACCGCGGCGGACAGCGCGAGCCCGAGCACGCCCGGGTTGACGTAACCAGGCACGGAGCCGGCGGCGTAGCTGCCGTGCCCCTCCGTCTCGCAGACGAACCGGAGCGGCACGTAGTTCACGGTGTAGTCGACGACGTGCAGCACCCGCTCGCGCTCTTCCGGAATCCGGCACGGCCGCAGCGGCGAGGAATCGGTGCCGCCGTCCTCCGCCTCCAGTACCGCACCGGCGATGTGGAGCAGGCCCCACGAGTACAGGGCGGCTGCCGCGGCGCCCAGCAGGGCGGTCAGGGCGCGCAGCCGCACCTTCCGGTCGGCGCGGCGGAGGCCGACCCGGCCGAGGGTGCCGAAGCCGTACCCGATGAGGGACAGCGAAGCGATCAGTCCGACCGGGAGCAGCAGCAGGAGCAGAAGGGCCATCCGGGCACTTCATCAGAAGGAGCCGCTGCTGCCTATGGCGGATCACATAACCGCGATGTCCCACGAGATGAGCGCCTGCGGCGACGGGACGCGATGAGTAGCCACCGCTTGCGTCGGCAGCCCGGCCCCCTACCGCAGTAGGGGGCCGCATCGGCTCTGCGGTATGCAGCGCGGCACCACGTCGGCGCCCTACCTTCGCGCCCATGAACGTTCCTCCGCGTACCTCCGCTCCCGCTGCCGCGTCCCGCATGGAGAAGCCCTTCGCACGACGGTTGGGGCGGCGCCTGGGAGCCGCCGCAGCACTGCTCCCCGTCGGGCTGTTCGCTCTCGTCATGGGGCTCGGCGGGCGGGCCCGGGCCGCGCGCCGGGCGCTGCGGGCGCGCCCTCAGGCGGGGGCGGGGCGCGTCCTGGCGCATGCCGTGCTCACCGTGCTGCTGGGGGTCCTGGCGCTGATACCGGTCGCGGTGCTCACCCTCCTGATCGCCCGTGGCCCGTTCTACGGCTTCGTGGACAACGGGCCGTACGACGACTCCTGGGGCGGGCCGAGCGAGGCCGGTGCCTGGCTGGCGCATTTCGGGGTGAGCGTGCCGCTGGCCGTCGTGGCTCTCGGGCTGCTGTACGGCCTGGCCGCGCTGCACCGGCGGATGACCGCACCGCTGCGGGGCGAGCGCAGGCCCGTGTGGGTGCTGCCGACGGGACTGCTGAGCTGCTTGGCCGGCGGGCTGTTCCTGGTCGCGTTCGTCAGGCAGTTGAACTGAGCCACGGCCCAGGGCAGGGCCGGACGGGCGGCCTACTCCCCCTGGGACCAGGCCGCCACCGGGAGCGACAGATAGACACCGAAGTCGGCGAGCCCGGTGGCGGCCTCGATGCGTTCATGGAGGAGGTCCACGCGCTCCTGGCGGTTGGCGGCTCTGCTCTCGAACCACTTGGAGCGGATCTCGATCACCGCGTTCAGACCGCTGCGGTCCAACGGACCCAGCGGCCGGAAGCGGATCTCCACGTCACCGGGTTGCAGGTCGCCGTCGTAGGGCTCCTCGGGGCACTCCACCGCCTGGGAGACCAGGTGCGGCAGTGCGGAACCGAGTGCGCGAAGCCTCGCTTCGGGGACGTGAGGCGCGTAGGTGACGTCGACGAGTGGCATCAGAGCATCTTAGGGACGCGCACGCGTGCGCGCCCGGGTATTTCTGCGCCGCTCGCCCGGCCGCCAGGCCGCACCGGGGCGAGCGCCCCGCAGCACGGCGCCGGGCGAGCGTGCTCACGCCCGGTGGTACTGGATCGGGCGGCGCGGCTCGGCGCCCAGTTCCACGGCGGCCTCGTTCGCCCAGTACGGACGGCGCAGCAGCTCGCGGCCGAGCAGGACCGCGTCGGCCTGCCCCGAGGCGATGATCTCCTCGGCCTGCCGGGGTTCGGTGATCAGGCCGACGGCGCCGACCGGCAGGTCGGTCTCCTTCTTGACCCGCTCGGCGAAGGGCACCTGGAAGCCGGGGGCCGGCTGGATGCGGGCGTCCGGGGCGTTGCCGCCGGTGGAGGTGTCGAGCAGGTCGACACCGCGGGCCAGCAGCTCCTTGGCGAGGCGGACGGTGTCGTCACCGGTCCAACCCTCGCGGTCGTCGTCGATGTTCTCGGTCAGCCAGTCGGTGGCGGAGATACGGAAGAGGAGGGGGAGTTCGTCGGGCCACACGGCGCGTACCGCGTCGACGACCTCCAGCGCGAACCGCGTACGGCCTTCGAAGGAGCCGCCGTACTCGTCGGTGCGGTGGTTGGTGAACGGCGAGAGGAACTCGTTGATCAGGTAGCCGTGCGCGCCGTGCACCTCGACCACCTTGAACCCGGCTTCGTAGGCGCGGCGGGCGCTGTCCGCGAACCGGCGGACGAGCTCGGCTATCCGCTCGTGCGACAGCTCGTCGGGCGTGGTGTGCCCGTCGGAGAACGGCAGCGGGCTGGGGCCGACCGGCTGCCAGCCGTGGCCCAGGCCGGGCGCCAGGGGTGCGCCGCGGTCGACCCAGGTGCGCTCGGTGGACGCCTTGCGGCCGGCGTGCGCGAGCTGGATGCCGGGGACGGTGCCCTGTTCGGACAGGAAGCGGGTGATACGGGCGAAGGCCTCCTGCTGGCGGTCGTTCCACAGGCCGAGGTCGTAGGGGCTGATCCGGCCCTCGGGGGTGACCGCGGTCGCCTCGACCAGTGCCAGTCCGAGCCCGCCGGAGGCCCGCGCCCCCAGATGCGCGAGGTGCCAGTCGGTGGGAGCGCCCTGGTCGGGGCCGTCGGGGGCGGCCGAGTACTGGCACATCGGCGCCATCCAGACGCGGTTGGGCACGGTCACCGACCGCAACGCAAGGGGCTCGAACAGTGCGCTCACGGCGCTCTCCCATCGGGTAGGGGCGGAAACAGCGGTTAGTACGATAGCCACCGTAGTACGAGACCTGTCAAATTTCGATGACTGCCGTACTATGTGGGCGTGCCGACGACAACTGCCGTACGCGAACTCCCGCACCCGTCACGGGAGGAGATCCACCTGGAGGCGGTACTGCACGCACTGGCCGATCCGGTGCGGCTGCGGATCATCACCGTCCTGAACACCCACGGTGAGGGCGAGGGCAACGGGGCCACCTGCTCCCAGGTCGAGCTCCCCGTCTCCACCTCGACCGCCACCCACCACTTCCGGGTGCTGCGCGAGGCGGGCGTCATCAACCAGTGCTACCGCGGCACCTCCAAGATCAACTGCCTGCGGCGAGCCGACCTGGAAGCCCGCTTCCCCGGCCTCCTGGACGCGGTCCTGCGCGCAGCAGCGAACTGAAGCCCACCCTTCCGAGGGGCCCGGCCAGGTGACCCGCTCACATTGTCGGTCCGCCTGATTACGGTGAGTTGTGACTGGATCACTGCACCTTGAGGGCGCATCATGACAGTGATGCCTGAACGACCGACGGCCATAGAGGCCTCCGACGAACCGGACGGCAGTTTCGACGCGCTGCTCCGGACCCTCTTGGCCATGGAGGTACCCGAGGGCTATCGGGCGGAGATCATCGGGGGAAGCATCGTCATGTCGCCATGGTCGAAGGGGTACTACCTGCGGGCGATGCGCTCTTTGCGTGCTCAGCTGGAACCGCATGTCCCGACCGGGACGATCGTGGACAGCTCCCCTTACCTGTTCACCTTTCCGGACCAGGAACGCGCCTTCGGGCCCGATGTCTTCGTCGCCTCCGAGAAGGCGTTCGATACGGAAGCACAGCACATCGACGGTGAAGCCCTCGTACCCGTCGCCGAGTTGACCTCCGCCTCAACGCGTAATGTCGGCTGGAGCGACAAGTTGGCGGTCTACGCCAAGGCAGGCGTGGGCGTTTATGTACTGCTCGACATGCAGGCACAGACCGTCTCCGTCTTTTCGGACCCGGCACCCGAGGGGTACAGGACGCGCAAGACATGCCAGTTCGGCAAGGCCTTGCACCTCCCCCTGCCGTTCGACTTCGAGCTGGGCACCACAGCGTTCGGCAAGCCGCCGGAAAACCAGGGGTGACCCGAGCACCCTCTCTGCCACAGTGCCCGCATGGACCGACAGACGCGCTCCCTCCTCGCCCACGCCGACCACCCCTTCGCGGCGCCGCTGGAGGACTCCTCCGTGGACCGGTTGCTCGCCCGCGCGGTCGTACGCGGTGACGCACGCATGCTCGACCTCGGCTGCGGGGAGGGCGCGTGGCTCATCCGCGCGCTCCAGCGGCACCCGGACGGGAAGGCGGTGGGCGTGGACATCTCCGCCGAGGCCTTGGAGCGCGCCCGGCACCGGGCGCGGGAGGCGGGGGTCGCCGAGCGGCTGACACTGCACCGCGGCGAGGCCGCGTCGTTCGAGGCGCCGCATCCCTTCGATCTGGTGCTGAGCGTCGGCGCGGCGCATGCGTTCGGCGGGCTGCTGCCCACCCTGGAGGCCGCGCGGCGGCAGCTGGCGCCCAGCGGCACCGTGCTGGTCGGGGACGCGTACTGGGAGCGGGAGCCGAGCCGGTGGGCGCGGGAGACGCTGGGCGAGTACGAGGACCTGGCGGGGACGGTGGAGAAGGTCACCGCCGAGGGCTGGACGCCGGTGTACGCGCACGTCTCCACCCGGCACGAGTTGGACGACTACGAGTGGAACTGGACCGGTTCCCTCTCCCGCTGGGCGCTGGACAACCGCGATCACCCCGACAGCGCCGAGGCCCTGCAGGCCGCGGCCCGGCACCGGGACGAGTGGCTGCGCGGCTACCGGGCAAGCTTCGGCTTCGTGTGCATGGCGCTGCGCCGCACCACCGGGTGACCACGGCACGGAACGACGCGAAGGGCCCGGCTCCCCCTGCGGGGTGCCGGGCCCTTCGCCGCGATGGAGCTGGTGCTGGTCAGCAGCCGATCAGACGGCCGGCCAGATAGCCCTCGATCTGGTCAAGGGAGACGCGCTCCTGCTTCATCGTGTCGCGCTCCCGCACCGTGACGGCGTTGTCGTCGAGGGTGTCGAAGTCGACGGTGACGCAGAAGGGGGTGCCGATCTCGTCCTGGCGGCGGTAGCGGCGGCCGATGGCGCCCGCGTCGTCGAAGTCGATGTTCCAGTGCTTGCGCAGCGTCTCCGACAGGCCGCGGGCCTTGGGCGAGAGCTTCTCGTTGCGCGACAGCGGCAGCACGGCGACCTTGACCGGGGCCAGCCGGGGGTCGAGGCGCATCACGGTGCGCTTCTCCATCTTGCCCTTGGCGTTGGGCGCCTCGTCCTCGATGTAGGCGTCGAGCATGAAGGCGAGCATCGCGCGGTTGACACCGGCCGCCGGCTCGATGACGTACGGCGTCCAGCGCTCACCGGCCTCCTGGTCGAAGTACGACAGGTCGTGGCCGGAGGCCTTGGAGTGCGCGGTGAGGTCGAAGTCGGTGCGGTTGGCTACACCCTCCAGCTCGGAGAACTCGCTGCCGCCGAAGTTGAAGCGGTACTCGATGTCGGCGGTCCGCTTGGAGTAGTGGGAGAGCTTCTCCTTCGGGTGCTCGTACCAGCGGATGTTCTCCTCGCGGATGCCCAGGTCGCGGTACCAGGCCCAGCGCTGGTCCATCCAGTACTGGTGCCATTCCTCGTCCTCGCCCGGCTTGACGAAGAACTCCATCTCCATCTGCTCGAACTCGCGGGTGCGGAAGATGAAGTTGCCCGGCGTGATCTCGTTCCGGAACGACTTGCCCATCTGCGCGATGCCGAACGGCGGCTTCTTGCGCGAGGTCTGCTGGACGGCGGCGAAGTTGGTGAAGATGCCCTGCGCGGTCTCGGGACGCAGGTAGGTGACCGAGCCGGAGTCCTGGGTGGGGCCGAGGTGGGTGGACAGCAGCCCGGAGAACTGCTTGGGCTCGGTGAAGCCGCCCTTGTTGCCGCAGTGCGGGCAGTTGATGTCGGCCAGGCCGTTCTCCGGCTCGCGGCCGTGCTTGGCCTCGTACGCCTCGGTCAGGTGGTCGGCACGGAAGCGCTTGTGGCACGAGGTGCACTCGGTGAGCGGATCGGTGAAGGTGGAGACATGGCCCGATGCCTCCCAGACCTCGGGGGCCAGAATCACCGACGAGTCGATGCCCACCACGTCGTCGCGCGAGGTGACCATGGAGCGCCACCACTGGCGCTTGATGTTCTCCTTCAGCTCCACGCCCAGCGGCCCGTAGTCCCAGGCGGCACGCTGACCACCGTAGATCTCACTGCACGGGTAGACGAAGCCACGGCGCTTGCTGAGGCTGACAATTGTGTCGATCTTGTCGGCGGCCACGGTGCTCTCTTCATTGACGACGAGACGGAATACCCCAGATTACTGGGGCCCGTAGGGGGCGCGGCAAATCGGTTCCGGATTCGACCCGGCTGCCGTCCGGAGTCTTCGGGACCGTCCCGGATCATCCCTTCGAAGAGGGCGGCGTGATCACGGAGCGCGAAGCTTTAGTTGACAATCGTTTCCAATTCGGATGAAAATGAGTGTCATGAACATCGGTCCCCGCCCCCGTCGGCTCATACGCACCAGCGCGGCGCTCAGCGCTCTCGGTCTCGCCTCCCTCAGCCTCGCCGCCTGCGGCAGCGACAGCGGCGGCAGCGGGAAGGTGCGGGTGGCCGCGTCCTTCTACCCGATGGCGTATCTCGCACAGCAGATCGGCGGTGAGCACGTCGAGGTCGAGAACCTCACCAAGCCCGGCACCGAACCGCACGACCTGGAGCTGAGCCCGAAGCAGACCGGCCAGCTCAGCGAGATGGACCTGATCGTCTACCTCAAGGGGCTGCAGCCCGCCGTGGACGAGGCGGTCGAGCAGTCGGGCGTGAAGAACATCGCCGAGGCCACCTCCTACACCACGCTGGAGAAGCACGGCACCGATGTGCACGGCGAGGAAGGCCACGACGAGCACGGGCACGGCGAGAAGGGCCACGACGAGCACGAGGGCCACGACCACGGCGACGACGCGGCGGGCGACCCGCACATCTGGCTCGACCCGGTGCGCTACGCCGAGGTCGCCGAGGGGGTCGGCAAGCAGCTCCAGAAGGCCGACCCCGACCACAAGGCCGAGTACAAGAAGAACACCTCGGATCTCGTCTCGCGCCTCAAGAAGCTCGACAAGGACTTCGAGAGCGGCCTGAAGAACAAGAAGACCGATACCTTCATCACCACGCACGCCGCCTTCGGCTACCTCGCCGAGCGGTACGGTCTCCATGAGGAGGCCGTCGCCGGCATCGACCCGGAGTCGGAGCCCAGCGCGTCCCGGATGAAGGAACTGCACAAGGTCGCCAAGAAGGACGACGTGGACACCGTCTTCTTCGAGAACAACGCGAGCGACAAGACCGCCAGGACACTCGCGGGCGACCTCCGGCTGAAGACCTCGGTACTCAGCCCTCTGGAGAGCATCAAGGACCCGAAGAACGACGACTACTTCTCCGTGATGCACCAGAACCTGACCGCGCTCAAGACGGCGCTCGGCGCACAGTGAGGACGTAAGGCATGACCAGGACGACTGCGGCCGCACAGGACGGGGCCGCGATAGCCGGGGCCCCGCCCGCCGTCACCCTGCGCGGCGCCACCGCCTCGCTGGGCGGGCGCCCCGTGCTGCGCGGGGTGGATCTGACGGTGGGGCGCGGCGAGACGGTCGCGCTGCTGGGGGCCAACGGCTCGGGCAAGTCCACCACCATCCGCGCCGTGCTGGGGCAGGTGCCGCTCACCGGGGGCGAACTGGAGCTGTTCGGTACGCCCTTCACCCGGTTCCGCGACTGGCGGCGGCTCGGCTATGTGCCGCAGCGCTCCACCGCGGCGGCCGGTGTCCCGGCGACGGTGCGGGAGGTCGTCTCGGCCGGCCGGCTGGCCCGGCGCCGCTTCCGCCCACTGGGCCGCGAGGACAAGGCCGCCGTACGGCACGCCCTGGAACTGGTCGGCATGGCGGACCGGATGCGGGAGCCGGTCGAGTCGCTCTCCGGCGGACAGCACCAGCGGGTGCTGATCGCGCGGGCCCTGGTCGCCGAACCCGAGCTGCTGATCATGGACGAGCCGCTGGCGGGCGTGGACGTCGCCAACCAGGAGATACTCGCCGAAACCCTGCGCCGACAGGTGGACCAGGGCACCGCCGTACTGCTCGTCCTGCACGAACTCGGCCCGCTCGCACCGCTGATCGACCACGCCGTCGTCCTGCGGGACGGGCAGGTCGAGCGGGTGGACAACCCCGACCGGCTGCACGACCTCGCCTGCCACCCGCACGGCTCCGTACCCGCCGCCGAGGCGGCACCGAAGATCGAGACGGGGTTGCTCTCATGATCGAGATGCTGGACTACGCGTTCATGCAGCGCGCGCTGCTCGCCGCGCTGCTGGTCGGGATCGCGGCGCCCGCCGTGGGCATCTACCTCGTGCAGCGCCGTCAGGCGATCATGGGCGACGGCATCGGCCATGTCGCGCTCACCGGAGTCGCGCTGGGCTTCCTGCTGAGCACCAACCCGGTGTGGATGGCCGTGCTCGTCGCCTCGGTGGGCGCGATCACGATGGAGCTGATCCGCTGGTACGGCAAGGCCCGGGGCGACATCGCCCTGGCGATGCTGTTCTACGGCGGCATGGCGGGCGGCGTCATGATCATCAATCTGTCGCCGAACGGCTCCAACGCCAACCTCACCACCTACCTCTTCGGCTCCATCACCACCGTCTCCCCCGAGGACCTGACCGCCATCGTCGGGCTGTCGGTCTTCGTGCTGCTCGTCTCACTCGGGCTGCGCCGGCAGCTGTTCGCCGTCTGCCAGGACGAGGAGTTCGCCCGGGTGACGGGGCTGCCGGTGCGACTGCTCAATCTGCTGCTCGCCGTGACCGCCGCCGTGACGGTCACGGTGGCGATGCGGGTGGTCGGACTGCTGCTGGTCAGCGCGCTGATGGTGATTCCGGTGGCCGCGGCGCAGCAGGCCACCCGCGGTTTCGCCGCCACGCTGGGGCTCGCCATGGGCTTCGGCGTCGCCGTCACCCTCTCCGGCACGGTGACCTCCTACTTCGCCGATGTACCACCCGGCGCCAGCATCGTCGTCCTGGCGATCGTGCTCTTCGGCCTCGTCACGGCGCTGGCCGCGCCGCTGGCCAGGCGCAGGTTCCGCAGCGGTAGCGGGGGCGGAGAACAGGCCGTCTCCCGGGGGAAGACTGTCCCCGAGGGGGAGGGAGAGGGCACCCTGGTAGCGGACGGGAAGCACAGCGCCGCCGACGGCACGGGGCAGGTGGATCGCCCGAGCAGGGTGTAATACCCGCTCACCGGAAGCGCCTGGCACAATGGGTCGCCGCGAACGCCGCACCGACCCGGAGTCGCCTCGGCGCCTCCCCGGAGCCGACGAACGTAAGGAGCCAGAGCGTGACCACCGCAGGTCCCCCTGTACGCGGCCGGTCGACCCGGCAACGCGCCGCCGTCTCCGCGGCACTCGCCGAGGTCGAGGAGTTCCGCAGCGCGCAGGAACTGCACGACATGCTCAAACACCGGGGCGACTCGGTGGGGCTCACGACGGTCTACCGCACCCTGCAGTCCCTTGCGGACGCGGGCGAGGTGGACGTGCTGCGCACGGACGACGGTGAGGCCGTCTACCGGCGGTGCCACAGCGACGACCACCACCACCATCTGGTCTGCCGCGCCTGCGGCAAGGCCGTGGAGGTCGAGGGTCCGGTGGTGGAGAAGTGGGCCGCCTCCGTCGCGGCCGAGCACGGGTTCGTGAACGTGGGACACACCGTGGAGATCTTCGGGACCTGCGGGGAGTGCGCCGCCGCCGGGCAGACGCCGTAGGACTCCCCCGGATTCACGCCTGGTCGGGAGGCGGTTCTCAGCCGTGGTTCAGCGATTCCGCGCCGATATGCGGGCCTCGATTCCGTCCAGGATGACGGACAGCCCGAACTCGAATTCAGCCGTGCCCTCCGTGTCGGCGGCTTCGGTGGCGTCGGCGAGTTCGCCGGAGGCGAGGAGCGCGCGGATGGCCGGGAAGTCTCCGGTCGCGGTGAGTTCGGACAGCAGGCCCCAGTAGCGCTTCTCCACACCGCTCCACTCGGTGCCGCTCGCACGGGTCGCCTGGTCGATGTCCGCGTGGAGGGCGACATCGCTGCGGACGTAACCGCTGACGGTGATCATGACGCCCAGCTTCTCCTCGGCGTCCAGCCCGGTGGCCGCCAGCTGGGCGAGGGCGTACTCCATCCACTCCACGCTGTGCCGGGACAACGGTGGGGAGCCGATGGGGATGCGGACGATCCACAGGTGACGCAGTAGGACGGCACGGAAGGCGCGGGCCCAGTGCTCGATGCCGGGCCGCCAGCCCTCCCCGGACGGTGGGCCCGCAGGCGGGGTGCCGATGGCCGTGTCCTCCATGAGGACCAGCAGCTCGTCCTTGCCGGCGACATAGCGGTAGAGCGCCATCGTCGAGACGCCGATCTCGGTGGCGACGCGGCTCATGGACACCGCGGCCAGCCCCTCGGCGTCGGCGATGCCGATGGCCGCGGCGACGATCCGCCGTACGTCCAGCGCGCGTGCCGGGCCCTTGCCGGGCCGCTCCTTCAGGCCCCAGGCGGCGGCCACGCCTGCCGGGAGCCCGTCGAGGGGCCGCTGCTCGCCCGGCGTCCGCTGCTCCCGCTCCACCATCGTGAGCCGTCCCGCCCTTCGGGTTGCCTTCCACCACTCGGAACGTGTATAGCATACGCAGTAGAGTTTATGGCATACGCAGTAGCGCGTATCAGATACACAGAAGAGGGGGGGACGTGCCATGCACCAAGCGCCAGAGGCGGAGTGGGCGATACGGACGCGGGGGCTGAGCAAGGCGTACGGCTCCGTACAGGTGCTCGCGGGGCTCGATCTGCAGGTGCGGCGCGGCAGCGTCTTCGCCCTGCTCGGACCGAACGGGGCGGGCAAGACCACCACCGTCCGCATCCTGGCGACGCTCATCCGGGCCGACGCCGGGCAGGCCACCGTGGCCGGGCACGACGTGGAGACGGCACGGTCCCGGGTGCGCCGCGCCATCAGCCTCACCGGGCAGTACGCGGCACTGGACGAGGAGCAGACGGGCCTGGAGAACCTGCGGATGATGGCGCGGCTGCGCGGCCTGCCACGCGCCGCCGCCCGCGGCCGCGCCCAGGAGCTGCTGGAGCGCTTCGCGCTCACCGACGCCGGGCACCGCCGGGTGTCGACGTACTCGGGCGGAATGCGGCGCAGGCTGGACATCGCCGCCGGGCTCGTCAGCGATCCGGAGGTGGTCTTCCTGGACGAGCCGACGACGGGACTCGATCCCCGCAGCCGCCGCACGATGTGGGAGACGGTCGGCTCGCTGACACAGGCAGGCGTGACCGTCTTCCTCACCACGCAGTACCTGGAGGAGGCCGACCAACTGGCCGACCGGGTGGCCGTACTGGACGGGGGGCAGGTGCGGGCCCAGGGCACGCCGGAGGAGCTGAAGAAGACGGTGACCGCCCAGCGCCTCGATCTGACGATGGCCGGGCGCGCGGCCTACACCCAGCTGGCCGGACGGCTGGGCGGCCGGGTGCTGCACCAGTCGCCGGAGGAGCTGGTGCTGGGTGTGGCGACCGACGGGAGCGCGGCGCATGTGCGGGCGCTGCTGGACGAGTTGGACCCCACGCGCGAACAGGTCGCGCGCTTCGCCGTGCACAACGCCACCCTCGACGACGTCTTCCTGGAGCTGACCCATGAGTGATCTCACGGCATACCCGGTGCTGGCGGGCCGGTCGATCCGGCTGACCCGGCGCAACCTGGACGCGGTGCTCACGGCACTGGTGCTGCCGGTGATGCTGATGCTGGTGTTCGTCTACTTCTTCGGTGGCGCCATCGAGACGAGCACCGGGAAGTACGTGACCTATGTGGCGCCCGGTGTGCTGATCCTGTGCGCCGGATACGGCGCCTCGATGACGGCGACCACCGTCTCCAACGACATGACGAACGGCATCATCGACCGCTTCCGCTCCATGGACACCAGCCCCACCGCCGTGCTGACCGGACATGTCGCGGCGAGCGTGGCCCGCAACGCGGTGGCGACAGCGGCGGTGCTGGCCGTCGCCTTCGCGATCGGGTTCCGGCCGCAGGCGGGGCCGGCCGGCTGGCTGGCTGCCAGCGGCATCCTGCTGCTCTACATCACCACGCTCTCCTGGCTGGGTGCCGCGGCCGGGCTGCTGGCCAAGACCCCCGAAGCGGCGGGCGGTTTCACCTTCGCCATGCTCTTTCTGCCCTACCCCAGCAGCGCCTTCGTGCCGATCGACACGATGCCCGACTGGCTGCACGGCTTCTCCGACAACCAGCCGGTGACCCCCGTCATCGAGTCCCTGCGAGGGTTGCTGCTGGACCAGCCCGCCGGCAACAGCCCCTGGCTGGCGCTCGCCTGGTGCCTGGGGCTGCTGGCGGTGGCGCTGCCGGTGTGCGGGGCGCTGTTCCGGAGGCGCACCGGCTGACCGGGGCTCAGGGGGCGGGGGGCGCCGCGTCGGAGATCCAGTGCCGGCGGCCGAGGCTGATGAGGCGGAGCTGGCGGCGGGCCGTGTGCGCGACGGCCTCCTCCGGCGGCCCCTCCCCCAGGGCCGCGTCCAAGAAGGCGGAGGCGGTCATCACCATGTGGTCGACGTAGGTCTCGCCCAGCATCCGCAGATCCTCGGCGCTCCAGCCCCGGGAGACCTCGTCGCGGGCGAGCACCTCGGCCACCTCCGCGGCGAACCGGTCGAGCTGGGAGCCGATGGCGGTCCGCACGGCGGCCACCCCGCCGTGCCGTTCGCGTACCACGAAGCGGATGTGCTCGGGGTGCTCGCGCACGAAGCGGGCGATGGCGTCGACGAGGTGATCGATGCGCTCGCCGTCGTCGCTGCGTTCGGTCAGCCCGGCCCGTATCACCGCGTGCAGGCTGCCCAGCGACTCCTCGACCAGGGCGACGCCCAGGTCGGCCACGTCCCTGAAGTGCCGGTAGAAGGCGGCGGGCGAGATGCCCACGGCACGGGTGATCTCGCGCAGACCGATACTGCTGAGGCTCTGCTCCTCCAGCAGCGCCAGACCCGCGTCCAGGAGTGCACGGCGCGTTCTGGCCTTCTTCAGGTCCCGTTGCGAGTGGGGGGTGCTGCTGCTCATGTTCTCAGTAAACAGTTGTGCGCCGAGCGCCGCAATGCTGTAGCCTCGAACTCGGTGAACAGTTGTCACGACACTTGTTCACCGAACTTGATGCACGCAATGCACGCACGACGACCGCCGAAACGCAACGAGTTGGGAGAGAGGAACAGATGATCTTCCTCGTCGCCGCCTTCCTCCTGCTGGGCGTGCTGGTGGGCCCACCGGCCCAACTGCCGCCCGAGGTGACCCTCTCGGCAGCCGCGGTCATCGCCGCCTGGCTGCTGGTCTTCACCGTCCGCGAACGCACCCGCCGCAACCGGCCGAGGAGTTGACCATGAGCACTGTGCTGCTTCGCAAGGGCCGCACCCGCGTGGATGACGCCGACACCGCCGACGCCGCCGACGCCGCCGACGACATGGCCGTGGCCTCCTTCATCATGGGGCTGGTCGGGCTGCTGGTCTTCAACATCGTCCTCGGCCCTTGCGCCCTGGTACTGGGCGGACTTGCCCTCGCCCGCGGCACCACGCGCCGCGGCCGCGCCCTGCTGGGCACGGCACTGGGCGCCGCCGACCTGATCGTGCTGGCCGTACTGGTCACCGCGAACGGCACCGTCTCCTGGAACTTCACGGGCTGAGGCGCCCCCTCACGCACCCTTGGCGGCGCCCTGTTCACCCTCGTCGGTCCGCGCACCACCGAACCGGCGGTCGCGCTGGGCATACTCCAGACACGCCGCCCACAGGTCGCGCCGGTCGAAGTCCGGCCACAGCACGTCCTGGTAGACCATCTCCGCGTACGCGCTCTGCCATATCAGGTAGTTGGACGTCCGCTGCTCGCCCGACGGACGCAGAAACAGATCCACGTCCGGCATGTCGCGGTAGTACAGATACTTCGCGAACGTCTTCTCGCTGACCTTGGCCGGATCCAGCCGGCCCGCCGCCACGTCCTCGGCGATACCGCGGGCCGCGTCCGCGATCTCGGCACGGCCGCCGTAGTTGACGCAGAAGTACAGCGTCATCGCGTCGTTGTCCTTGGTCTGCTCCTGGGCGACCTGGAGCTCCTGGACGACGGACTTCCACAGCTTGGGCATCCGGCCCACCCAGCGGATACGGATTCCCAGCGCGTCCATCTCGTCGCGGCGGCGGCGGATCACGTCCCGGTTGAAGTTCATCAAGAAGCGCACCTCTTCGGGTGAACGCTTCCAGTTCTCGGTCGAGAAGGCGTACAGCGACAGGTTCTTCACACCCATCTCGATACAGCCCTTGAGCACGTCCATCACGACGCCCTCACCGACCTTGTGCCCCTCCGTACGCGGCAGTCCCCGCTGCTTGGCCCACCGGCCGTTGCCGTCCATGACGACCGCCACATGGTTGGGGACCAGCTCGCCCGGGATCTTGGGCGGCCGGGCCCCCGAGGGGTGCGGGTCGGGCGTCGCGTACTCGCGCTGCTGCGACCAGGACAGCATTCCGCGGCGTGCCATCGGTACTCATCTCCAGCGGGCGGGACAGGGGAACAGTGCTGACCCGCCCGAGCCTAGCCGCTCCTAACCGCTGGTCGCCTGCCGGACATAGCGCAGGGAGCGCAGCCCCCGCTCCAGGTGCCAGTGCAGATACGCCGAGACCAGCCCCGAGCCCTCCCGGCAGTGCCGGGGCTCGGCGGCGTCCGCGGTCTCCCAGTCACCGGTCAGCAGGGCGCCCAGCAGCCGCAGCGCCTCCGGGGAGGGCACGACGCTGCCCGGCACCCGGCAGTCGCCGCACACCACGCCGCCCGACGCGACGGAGAAGAACCGGTTCGGCCCCGGCAGTCCGCACTTGGCGCAGTCCGCGAAACTGGGCGCGTAGCCCCCCATCGCGAGGGAGCGCAGCAAGAAGGCGTCCAGTACCAGGCCCGCACCGTGCTCGCCCGAGGCGAGGGTGCGCAGGCCGCCGACCAGCAGCAGATACTGCTGCACATTCGGCTCGCCCTCGTGGTCGGTGAACCGCTCGGCGGTCTCCAGCATGGCCGTCCCCGCCGTGTAGCGGTCGTAGTCCGCCACGATGCCCCGACCGTAGGGGGCGATCGTCTCCGTCTGCGTACACAGCGGCAGACCGCGCCCCACCAGCTCGCTGCCCCGGGCGAAGAACTGCACGTCGACGTGGCTGAACGGCTCCAGCCGCGCCCCGAACTTCGACTTCGTCCGCCGCACCCCCCGCGCCACGGCCCGCACCCGGCCGTGCCCACGTGTGAGCAAGGTGATGATGCGGTCGGCTTCGCCCAGCTTCTGGGTACGCAGCACGATGCCGTCGTCACGGAACAGGGTCATGGAGGCATTCTCCCGTACCCGGCGCGGGGGTCAGCGGGCGGTGCCCGGCGTGATGAGACCGGACTCATAGGCGGCGATCACCAGTTGTGCGCGGTCGCGCACGGAGAGCTTGCCCATGATGCGGCTGACGTGGGTCTTGGCGGTGAGCGGGGACAGGGCGAGGGTCTCGGCGATCTCGGTGTTGTTGAGACCGCGCCCGACCAGGGCGAGGACCTGCCGCTCGCGGGCGGACAGGGCGCCCAGGGCCTCCGGGGACGGCGTGCCCGGGGCGTCCGGTCCGGGCGCCCGCAGCACCCGGGCGATGAGCCGGGCGGTCGGGCCCGGCGAGAGCAGCGCCTCCCCGGCAGCGACGGTACGGATGGCATCCAGCAGCTCGGCGGGACGGGTGTCCTTGACCAGGAACCCGGAGGCACCGGCCCGCAGCGCCTCGACCACGTGCTCGTCGGTGTCGTACGTGGTCAGGACGAGGACCTTCACACCGTCCAGATCCTCCTCGGCGGCGATCTGCCGGGTCGCCGAGATGCCGTCGAGGTCGGGCATCCTGATGTCCATGACGACCAGGTCCGCACGAGCGGACCCGGCGAGTGCGACGGCTTCCCGGCCCGTCGCCGCCTCGCCCACCACGATCATGTCCTCGGCGGAGGCGATGAGCATGGCGAAGGCGGACCGCACCAGAGTCTGATCGTCCGCGAGCACGATACGGATGGGGATGGTGGTGCGGTCGTTTTGACTGCCCGTTCGGGCGGTTTCCGTCATGGCAGGGCTTCTCCCGGTGCGGCAACGGACGAGGACGGTCGGGCGGGCAGCAGCGCGGTGACGGCGAACCCTGGGCGGGGCGCGCGGGAGCCGACCTCCAGGCTGCCGCCGACGCTGCGGGCCCGCTCCCGCATCCCGGCGATACCGAACCCGCCGGGACCGCCGGCCGCCTCCTCCCCCGCCGTGGCCTCCCCGGTGGCCGCGGCGGCGTCGCCTCCGCCGTCGTCGACGACGCTGACCCGCAGCGCCCCGCCCACCGCCTCCACCACGGCCCGCACACACACGGAGGCACCGGCGTGCCGTACGGCGTTGGTCAGTGCTTCCTGGACGATGCGGTAGGCGGCGGCGCCCACGGCGGGGGCGGGCGCCAGCGCGTGCGCCGAGTCGTGTACGGACAGCTCGACGTGCGCGCCCGCGTCGCACGCCGCCCGCGCCAGGTCCGGCAGCCCGGACAGACCGGGCAGCGGCTCCATCCCGTCGGCGTCCCCGGCGCGCAGCACCTCCAGCGTCGTGCGCAACTCGGCGCGTGCGCCGCGGCAGGTCTCGGAGATGCCCTCCAGGGATTTGGCGACCGCCTGACGGTCGAGCCGATCGGGGTCGGCCATCAGGACGTGCGCGGCGACGGACGTCTGCACACCGATCAGGGTGATGCTGTGCGCGAGCAGATCGTGCAGATCGCGGGCGATACGCAGCCGCTCCTGCGCGACGCGGCGGGCCGCCTCCTCCTCGCGGGTGCGTTCGGCCCGCTCGGCGCGCTCGACCACGGCGGCCAGGTAGTTGCGGTGGATCCGCACCGTCTCGCCGAACAGCACGCACACCACGATCCATCCGGAGGAGCGCAGCATCTCGCTCAGTTCGTGGGTCCGGCCGGCGGTTCCCATGATCGTCGCCATGACGCCGACGATCCCGCCCAGGGTGGCGAACGAGCGCAGCGGCGGACCGGCGACGGCCATCGAGTAGAGCGCGATCAGCGCGCCGGGCACGGCGGCCGTGTGGACGTAGTCCTGCGCGTGGTACGGCCCGATGCACAGCATGATCCCCAGCACCGCCAGCCAGGGCGCGCGGCGGCGGACGGCCAGCAGGGCACCGGAACAGGTCAGCAGGGCCCAGCCGAGGGGCGTGGGGAAGCGTCCGTCGGTGGGCGGGGCGGCCAGCACCAGCACGGTCTGCACGGCGCACACGGCCAGCGCGAGCAGCACGTCGCGCCGGGTGACGGGCGCTCCTGGCTGTCGGGGCCGCAAGGAGCGCGCCACGATGGTGTTCACCGGATCCCGGGGCATGCGCACAAGCCCAATCCTGCGGTACGGGGCGGAGGTTGGGGCAGGGGGGGTGCGGGCCGTCACCCACGCCGGGCGCCCTCGCTCTCCGTACGGAACAGCCGGCCCGGCCACCACATCCACCGCTTCAGCAACTGACTGGCCGAGGTGACCAGATACGTCCGCACCAAGAAGGTGTCCAGCAGCACGCCCACCGCGATGACCAGTCCCAACTGAGCCATCAGCACCATCGGCAGCGTCGCCAGCACACAGAAGGTGGCGGCCAGCACGATGCCCGCCGAGGCGATCACCCCTCCCGTGGTGCGCAGCGCGGTGAGCGAGGCCTCGGCGACAGGCACACCGCGCAGCGACTCCTCACGGGTGCGGTGCATCAGGAAGATGCCGTAGTCGACACCGAGCGCGACCAGGAAGACGAACGTCATCAGCGGTATACCCGGGTCGAGGCCCTCGAAGCCCAGCACCGGCTCGAAGGCCAACCCGCCCAGGCCCAGCGCGGCCCCCCAGGAGGCGACGACGGCGACCGTCAGGATGAGCGGCGCGACCAGGCTGCGCAGCAGGGCGATCAGAATGACCAGCACCGCCGCCAGCACCAGCGGGATCACCACCTTCCGGTCGTCCGCGTTGGTCTCCTGGAGGTCGAGCTGCTGGGCGCTCGGCCCGCCGACGAGGGCCTCGGCACCCCGAAGGCCGTCCAGCTCGCCGCGCAGCTGACGGATGGTGGCCATCTCGCCCGCGGACTCGGGCCTGTCCTTCGCGTACGCGGCCCACTCCGTCCAGCCGCCGCCGCTGCGCTCCTTCTCGACCCGTACGACGCCGTCCGTGCCGCGCACCGCCTGCTCGACCCGCGGGGCCGCGCCGGTGCGGGCGAGGACCGTCACCGGCCGGCTGCTGCTTTCGGGGAACGCCTTTTGCACCCTCTCCTGTGCGGAGACCGACTCGGGCTTCTCAGTGAAGGTGTCCTGTTCACGCAGGTCCCCCGGCAGCGCGAACACACCGAGGCAGAGCGTCCCCAGCAGCAGCGCGCCGCCCACCAGCACGGTGACCGGGCGGCGCCCCGCCGAGCTGCCCATGAAGGTGAACAGGGAGCGGCGGACCGTGGGCGTACTGCCGAACGCGGGGATCAGCGGCCAGAACAGCCGCCGCCCCAGCAGTACGAGCAGCGCGGGCAGCAGCGTCATCATGGCGGCGAGCGCGCAGACGACACCGATGGCGCCGACCGGGCCCAGCGCGTTCACGCTGTTCAGATCCGCCGCCAGCAGGCACAGCAGCCCGGCAGCGACCGTGCCGGAGGAGGCGAGAACGGCGGGCCCGCAGCCGCGCAGTGCGGCGACCATGGCCTCGAACGGCCTCCGGTGGACGCGCAGTTCCTCGCGGTAGCGCGAGACCAGCAACAGGGCGTAGTCCGTGCCGGCGCCGAAGATGAGCACCGTCATCACAGAGGTGTTCATCGTGGTGGCCGTCAGATCGAATGCCTGCACCAGGCCGTACACCAGCGCCCGGGACACCATCGCCGCCACCCCGACCACCAACAGCGGGACCAGCCACAGCACCGGGCTGCGGTAGGTGAGGATCAGCAGCACGGCGACGACCACGGCCGTGCCCAGCATCAGCGTCCCGTCGACGGACTCGAAGATCTCGCTGCTGTCCGCGGCCACCGCCCCCGGCCCGCCCAGCTCGACCGTCAGCCCGCTCGGCGGGTCCGCGATCCGGTCCCGGATACGGTGCACCGCCTCGTCCCGTACGTCCTCGTCCCCCATCCCCGTGAGGGAGAAGGCGGTCAGCAGGGTCCGGCCGTCCTTCGCCGGGACGGAGCGCGGCACAGCGCCGTCCTTCTCGCCCGCGAGGGCGTACGCGTCGGCGACCTGGCGAACCTGCGTACGGGCCAGCTGTCGATCCGCAGCCGTCAGACCGCCTTCCCGGTGGTGGACGAGCAGCAGCGCGCTGGTTCCGCCGCCGGGCAACTGCTCCACCAGGTGCTGCACGCGGGTGGAATCGGCACCGCCGGGCAGATAGTCGGTGGGCTTGTCACGTGTGACATCGGCGAGCTTGGCCGCGAACGGCACGGCGAGCACGAGGGCGACGATCCACAGGGCGACGACGCCCCACGGCACGGCGCGCTGCCGTCTGCTCCTGGTGGGCGGCGCCCCGGGCGGCGGTGCGGGCGTGTCCGCGCGCTCGGTCACTTCAGTAGCGGGTCCCATCAGGGTCCCCCTCTTTCCGTCGGGATGCTGGCTCCCGACCAGACTCGCCTCCCGACACCCCCGCTTCGTCGCCCCCTGGACCGAACCTCCGCTACCCCCGCAGGCGGTCCGCGGCGCCGGTTACTCCCCCGGTCGTACTCCCACTGCGGGCCACCCCGTCAGCGGGGCCCCGCGGCACGCCGGGCGGCAAGTGCGCGGCGCAGCCAGTGGAAGGAGTCCTTGGGCGTGCGCTCCAGGGTCGCGTAGTCCACGTGCACAAGGCCGAAGCGCTGTGTGTAGCCCTCGGCCCACTCGAAGTTGTCGAGCAGCGACCAGACGAAGTAGCCGCGCACATCGGCGCCTTCCGCGAGGGCGGTGTGCAGCGCGCGCAGATGCGCGTCGAGGAAGTCGATCCGGCGGCTGTCGTGGGTGCGGTCCGGGTACGCGCAGCCGTTCTCGGTGATGAGCACCGGCGGCAGCCGGTCACCGTACCGTTCGCCCAGGGTGCGCAGCGTCTCCGTCAGCCCCTCGGGGACGACGGCCCAGCCGGACCCGGTGCGTTCCCGGCCGGGTGTCTCGTGGAGGGTGAACGGGACTTCGGCGGGGATGTCCACCCCCGCGAACTCCCCGCCTTCTCCGCCCGCGCCGACCAGGGTGGGCCGGTAGTAGTTGATCCCGTACCAGTCGAGCGGTTCGCCGATCACCTCCAGATCATCCTCGACCGGTCCGGGCAGCAGCTCGGCCAACCCCTGGTCGGGGTAGCGCCCCAGCAGCAACGGGTCGGCGAACAGGTGGTTGGTGAGGGTGTCGTAGAAGTCCGCTGCCCCGGTGTCGGCCGGGCTGTCGGACAGCGGCCGGACGGGACCGTGCGAGTTGGCGATACCGATGGAGCCCGCGCCGTTGGCCCGCAGCGCGCGGACCGCCAGCCCGTGCCCGAGCAGTTGGTGGTGGGCGGCGGGCAGCGCGTCGAACAGCAGGCGCTCGCCGGGCGCGTGGACGCCGAGACCGTAGCCGAGCAGGGTCAGCTCGGCCGGCTCGTTGAGGGTGATCCAGCGGGCCACCCGGTCCCCGAGGCGGGCGGCGACCATATCGGCGTAGTCGGCGAACAGGTGCGCCGTCTCCCGTCGCAGCCAGCCGCCGCGCTCCTCCAGCGCCAGCGGGGTGTCCCAGTGGAAGAGGGTGGGCACCGGCTGGATGCCGGCCTCGCACAGCGTGTCGACGAGCCTGTCGTAGAAGTCCAGTCCCGCTCGGTTGAGCTGTCCACCGCCCGAGGGCAGGACGCGGGGCCAGGAGAGGGAGAACCGGTAGGCGTCGACGCCGAGTTCGCGCAGCAGTGCCACGTCCTCGGGCCAGCGG